>SXZD01000089.1 GCA_005788065.1 Burkholderiales bacterium | reverse complement strand
GGCCGCTGGAGTGGACCGAGATCATCGTGATTTTCATGCCGATTTTTATTCCTTTGTTGTCTCACTTCGGCATCGACCCGCTGTTCTTCGGCCTGCTGGTTGCACTGAACCTGCAGACGGCTTTCCTGTCCCCACCGGTTGCCATGGCTGCCTTCTATCTGAAAGGCGTGTCGCCCCCAAGCGTCACACTTAACCAGATTTTTGCGGGCATGATGCCGTTCATGGGTATCCAGGTGTTGGCACTGACTTTGCTGTACATGTTCCCCGAAATCGGCCTCTGGCTGCCGGAGGTTCTGTACAAGTAAACGGCACATTGCCCTGTGTCAGAGGCCGGCACCGCGCCGGCCTCTGCTTCATATATCCTGACGCTGTCGTTCCTCCGCTACACCCCCCACACAAGACGGCAACCGTCAATCACTGTCACATTGTTGACATGCAAGTTTCTTACAGTGACCTCAATGAACGAACCGAGAGGTCACCATGCAAAGCAAAAGTGCAATCCAGTTTCGCCTGGCATCACCGACGCGTGATAACGGAGAGCCGTCACTAGAAGTGATGCTCGCCAGTCATCCGTCTGACATTCTGAATGCGCAACGTCTGCGCTACGACATTTTCAGTGAAGAGTACGGTGCGGCCATGCCCAACAACGGTATCGACCACGACGTCTTCGACAACTATTGCGATCACTTGATTGTGCGCGACACGACGACGCAGGACATCGTTGGCACCTACCGCATCCTGCCCCCGCATCAGGCGGCCAAGATCGGTCGTTTGTACTCAGAGGGCGAGTTTGACCTGTTATCACTCGACGCCCTTCGCCCGCGCATGATTGAAGTGGGTCGTTCCTGTGTGCATCCCGATTACCGCACCGGTGCCGCCATCATGCTGTTGTGGTCAGGACTGGCGGAGTATTTGCGTCAGGGTGGCTACAGCCACCTGATCGGTTGCGCCAGCGTCAGCATGTCCGATGGGGGGCACACGGCAGCCAGCCTCTTTGCAAAGATTCGCGACAAGCACCTGTCGGATGAAGACATGCGTGTCCGACCCCATAACCGTTTGCCGATTGAGGCGCTTAATTGCCAGTTGCAGGTGGAAGAGCCTCCGCTGGTCAAAGGGTATCTGCGCATCGGTGCAAAAGTGTGCGGTGAACCCGCATGGGATCCCGATTTCAACAGTGCCGATTTTTTGATGGTGCTGTCGGTATCCAAAATGAGTCCGCGGTATGCGCGGCACTTCGGCCTGTCATCTAACAACTGAAACGTCGTAGAGGACAAGGCATACCCGTCATGAAAGGAGAAGACCATGACAAAGCGTATCAATGAAAAAATCCGTCAGCAGTGGTTGCGTCTTCGTTTGAAACGCGTTCAACGCATGCATGAGGTGTTCCATTTCTACCTGCCGTTCTGAGCGCATATCCAATTCAAACATCCCTCACTGGTTGCGCGACACACCACCAGCAGAATGGAGTCTGCCGCTGCGCGGTAAAGCACTGCTGCGATGGAATGCGTTTGGCGTCCCCTACGTCATTGCAGACAGTTTTCATGATGCGGCCGTGCTGCTGGGCGCGGCTTGTTACCAATTGCGCGCCAACCAGATTCAGCTGTTTCGCCATGTGGCGTGGGGCCGTTTGGCAGAGTTGGGCGGACCTCTGCTTATTCGCACAGATGCGATGATCCGAAGTCTTGATATGCATTGCGCGCAGGATGAGATCATTGAACGCATGCCCGCTCAAACCCGCGAGTGGATTGATGCGTTCTGCTCCGGCATGAATGCGGTTGCCACTACATTGCCGCGCAATCGCGAAGCAAAATTGCTCGGTATCTATCACCGTCCCTTCGATGTACGGGACATTCTGGCTATTGGCAGGCTGACCGGGACCGACGTGAATTGGCCCATGCTGTTTGACCTGTTTCCGCTGAGTGCAGAAGAGGGCTTCGCCGCTATCTGGCGGCGGATATTGGCAGCGGGCGGATTCATCACAAAGACTGATGTACAGGGTTCCAAGTTGACAGCCGAGTCTTCGGATCCGGATTTCTGGTTGTTGCGTGCCAACCGCTCTGGCAGCAATTGCACGGCCATCCATGGCAGCCTCACCGCGTCTGGAAAGCCGATGCTGGCCTCTGACCCACATCTGAATCATCAATTGCCTAACCTGTGGTTACTCATCGGTGTACAGTGCCCGCAGTTGCATGCGGTTGGTTTGATGTTCCCAGGTGTCCCGGTGATCGGGTTGGGACGTAACCCCAATCTGGCATGGGGTGGTACCAACCTGCGCGCATCGTCATCCGATCTGGTCAGGCTTTCGGATGCTGATGTGGCTGCCCTGAGGGTTCGGGAGGAAATCATCCGGGTACGCGCATGGCCGACCGTACGCCGGACGGTTCGTATCTCTGACCACGGACCGGTCATCAGCGATCATCTGGCGTGGAAAAATCGGCAGGGCAAAGACATACTCGCCTTGCGCTGGGCTGGCCATCACCCTTCCGACGAGGTGTCAGCATTTCTGGGACTCATGCGCCTTGAGCATGCCAAGGATTTGCGTCAGTGCATGGCCTCCTATGCCGTGACCGGCCTGAATGTGCTGGCTGCCGATGTGCGCGGCCATATCGCCCAGGCACATGCGGCCTGGTTGCCGGGGCGGTCGGGGTTTTCGGATTCGCATTTTGTGGTGGGGTCCGAGAGGGCTGCGCACGAATGGGCGCAGATGCACACCAGCGACACACTGCCGTTCGCGGTCGATCCGGAGTGTGGGCATTTGGTGTCCACCAATCAGGATCCGCGGGCCGATATTCCCGTTTCATGGTTTTTCAATGGGGCAGAGCGCAATCAGCGATTGTGTCACTTGCTGGAGACTCGCTCGCCTGTGACGCGGGATGATCTGCAGCGTTGGCAGACAGATGTGTTTTCGCGTCAGGCATTGTTGCTGGCGCAGCAGTTGGTGGTTCAATTGCGCCCGCTTGCGACTCGGGCGGCCGACGCAGAGGCACTGCAATCCCTCGATGCATGGGACGGTCATTATCGTGCAGACAGTACGGGGGCGTTGGTCTTTGAGGCGCTGCTGTCTGGCTTGCGTAATGGATTGATGCAGCATCAGGCGGGTGTATCCGGTTGGTGGGTTGTGCAGGAATGGGCATACATCAGCAATTTTTTGCTGGAAGATGTCTTGCACCTGCGGCCGGACAAGCGCATCGGCGTGTTGCGCCAGGCTTTGCGATATGCACGCCGTCAGATGCTGCGTCATGGCCAGTGGGGGCGGGTGCATCGGCTTGCGCCACGTCATGTGCTGGGTGGGCTGCCTTGGATAGGGAGACGATGGTTTCCGTCATTGGATATGCCAGCTTCGGGTTCCCGCGAAACCCTCATGAAAAATGCGCACGGGTGGTTCAAGGGGCGCCAGCGCAGTACCTACGGCGCACAGGCCCGACAGATCTGTGATTTGGCCCATCCGGATGCCAACTGGTTTGTGTTGCTCGGCGGACAGGACGAAAGGGTGGAAAGCCCCCATGCTCTTGATCAGGCGGGTTTGTGGGAGCGGGGGCAATATGTGCGCATGCCGCTGTCTGCGTTGGCGATTGCAAAGGACTTCAGTCGGGTCTGGACATTTACTGCTGACAAAAAGACATGATCGTTGACATGTCAAATACCTGTCATAAATTTCAGGTGTGGGTCAGGGTACCATTTCACCTTTTCGGGTGACGTGTACTCATGAAGGTTGTTGTGCTCAGCAGTCAAAAGGGCGGTGCAGGCAAGTCGACACTGGCGATCAATCTGGCTGCGCAGTGTGCCAGTATCGGCGGCAACAAATCCGTTATCCTCGACTTGGATCCGCAGGCCTCTTGCCGCGTTTGGGCAGCGCAGAGAGCTCAGACCCTGCGCGCGCATGCCATTTCTGGTGCCAGCCAATCCAGTCCATCCCACATTCGTGGACTCAAGGTGGTGGCGGGTGACCGTGACCATTTGCGAAGTATGCTGCAGACACATAAGGCAGACGGCGCAACGCACGTATTCATTGATCTGCCGCCACAGAATAAAAAATGGTTCAGGCAGGTTTTTCAGTTGGCTGACCTCATTTTGCTGCCGGTGCGTCCCGGCTTTTTTGACATGGTCAGCGGCTTTGACACATGGCAACTGGTAGAGGACAGACCCCTGCGTTGGGTTGTCAATGCGGCCTTTGATGATGTCAGTCAGCCCGATTCCGTCGCCCGGGTGGTGCAGGGCGAGTTGAACCGTACCATGAAGTGCCTGGATACGTTGATAAGCAACGCAGCCGAGTGGGTGATGAGCGTCGGTGCGGGTTTGTCCGTACCTGAATATGCGCCGGGGTCCCTGGCGGCCCAACAGTTGAGGTCGCTGTGGACGGAGGTCGACAGTTTTCCTGAAATCGTGGTGAAGCACCGCTACGGCTGAGGCTGGAGTTTCGAGACATCAAGCAGGCAGCTTCAGCGGCTCGCTACCCTCTGCATACGGATTCCCCGTTATATTACTTGGCAGTAACAAGGAATTGGCATACGATGGGATTGTGTCAAACCACGTCGTACTGCCATGACAAAGATTCCGGATCCCCATAAGGCGCACGGTGCCGGCGTCAAGCCGCGGCGCATGGACTTTGACTTCGCCGATGATATTCCGATGTGGTGGTTCAATGGGGATGTATTCAAGACCATCCTGCTGACGGCTCAGTCCTGCACCTTTCCGGATGGTGAGCGTTTTTTCATTGACTCGGTGCGGTATTTCCAGTCGCAGATCACAGACCCTGAGCTTGCTGCCAAGGTGCGCGGTTTCATTGGACAGGAAGCGCATCACGGCAAGGAGCATGCCGCACTGAACGACCTCATGGCATCCAAGGGTCTGCCCACTGACGAGGTGGTCGCTCACGTGAAGCGAAACCTGGGCGAACTCAAAAAGCACATGTCGCCCAAAGCCCAATTGGCCATGACCTGCGCACTGGAGCATTTCACGGCCATGCTTGCGGAACTCGCATTGTCCGAACCGGCTTTTTTTGCAGGCATGGATGAGCGCGTGAAAGTGCTGTGGATGTGGCATGCCATCGAAGAGTCGGAACACAAATCAGTGGCCTTCGATGTGTATCAGCAGGTGGTGGGTGACCGCGCTCTGCTGCGGCGTCAGATGATCATCAATACCGTGACATTCCTGTTTTTCAGTGCCGTGCATTTCAGGACGCTGTATCGAAAAAGCCCTCGCAGGATCGGTGTGACGGGCATGCTCAAGGGCATGGATTTTCTGATCGGGCGCGAGGGTTGGCTGCGAAAGCTCGGACCCCGGTATCTGGCTTATTTCCGGAAAGATTTTCATCCGTCGCAGGTGGATACTGAGCAATTACGGCACGAAATGATGTCACGTTTGCAGGCAATTACAGGCAAAGAGGCGTTTGCCGTTTGATTGTCTGCATGTAAACAGAGTACATTGGGTCTTTCCCGTGAAAGCGCCTGCGTGTCCGATTCTGACTTCAAACAGTGGGCTGAGGCGGTATTCCGTCGCGGGTTCGCGCATCATGCGCGGGGTGAGCATGTAGCAGCCTCTGCGTTTTACGAATGGCTGATGGAAATTGCGCCTGATGATGCGCGCAGTTGGCATTGGTACGGCGTGTCCCAGTTGGAACAGGGCGAGCCTCAGGCGGCTCTTAATTTCATCTCAAAAGCCATCACGCTGGATGCAACTGATGCGACCGCATTTTTGAATCTCGGTAATTGCATGCAGGCGCTGGATCTGCATGAACAGGCGGTTCACGTCTATGAGGCTGCACTGGCGCTGCGTGATGACTATGCGCAGGCTGCCCTGAACATGGGCAACAGCTATCGAGCGCTCAAACGATTTGAACAGGCGCGCCACGCATACGAATTGGCAATACAGTTGCGGGCCGATTACAGCAGTGCACATTTCAACTTGGGTAATCTGCATGCGGAAGCGGGCAATGCCGATGCGGCATTGGATGCGTTTGACCGTGCCATTGCACTGAATGCAGTGTCCTCTGATGTGTGGTGCAACCGCGGCAATCTGCTCAAGCAGCAAGGACGTCTGGAGCAGGCGCTTGAAAGTTATGATGAGGCGCTCAGACTCAAGTCCGATGATGCCACGCTGTGGTCCAACCGGGGCCTGACCCGGCATGAAATGGGGCGGTTTGAGCAGGCCTTGTCAGACTATGACAAGGCGCTTGAACTTCGACCCACCTATGTGAACGCCTACTGCAACAAGGGCAACAGTCTGCGCAGTCTCAAGCGCAGCAGCGAGGCCATGGCATGCTATGACCATGCGCTCCAACTGGATGCGAACAATGCACAGGCGCACTGCAATCGGGGTTTGCTGTTGCGTGAGTTGAACGAGATTGGACTGGCCATGAACAGTTTCAATGAGGCCATCCGTTGCAACCCGTCGTTGGCGCAGGCTTACTCCAACCGTGCGCTGATGCACAAGGCAAGCGGTGACTATGATGCGTCCATGCGCGACCAGCTCAAGGCCCTTGATATCGACCCTTTGATGGCCGATGCCCATACGAATATGGGCGCCCTGTTTCATGATCTGAACCGCATCGAAGATGCAATCGCGTGCCACCGCAAAGCGATTGCACTCGATCCACAACATCCGCAGGCCAACTGGAACCTCTCGCTTGATCTCATTCTCGACGGTCAGATGGAAGAGGGCTGGAAGTTGTACGAATGGCGCTTGCACAAACTCGGACTAGGCATGTCGCATCTGCATCATGGCAAGCCGCGGTGGAATCCGGAAATATCGCCCGATGGGCTGACCATCTTGTTGGTACACGAACAGGGTTTTGGTGACACGCTGCAATTCTGTCGCTTCGCACTGATGCTGCGGCAGGCCGGTGCGCGCGTTTTCATGGAAGCGCCGCTGAGTCTGCACGCCGTGTTGCGCTCGCTGTCGCCGAATATCCAGATATTCGAAGACGATGGCTGCTATCAATCGTTTGATGTGTGGTGTCCGCTGCTGAGTTTGCCGATGGAGCTTAAGACCCGGATAGACAGCATCCCGAATGGCGAGCCTTATCTGAGCGTGGACGCCGTGAAGGCCGAAGCATGGGAAGCAAAACTGCGGGCGCTGACTGGTCTTGCACCGAACGATGACCGGCGCATGCGGGTAGGGATTTGCGTCAGCGGTAATCCGAATCACGAAAATACTGCCAATCGTGATGTGCCATTGAAGGCGCTGTTGGATGCACTGCCGGATTGCCATGATTACGTGATGCTGCAAAAACGCATCTCCGAGAACGAACAGATGGAGTTGGCTGCGACTGCGCTGACAATGACCCAATGGTCAGAAGACCTCCATGATTTCTCCGATACCGCAGCCCTGTGCTCGCGCCTGGATCTAATCATCAGCGTGGATACCAGCGTGGCGCATCTGGCCGCTGCGATCGGGCGCCCGACATGGATACTGCTACCTTGGGTGCCTGACTGGCGCTGGATGATGGATCGTACTGATTCGCCGTGGTACCCGACGGTCAGGCTGTTCCGCCAGCAGGCGATGAAAGACTGGGCGGATCCTCTGAACTCGGTGGGAAGTGCGCTTGAGTCGCTGTGCCGGTAGAACCGTCTTCCAGAAAAAAGCGGGTTTCGCGTTCTGTCTTTTCAACAGCGGCGTCAAGCGCCTGCATCATGCGCTGACTGGCGTCATGGATGGATCTGGTGTCCAGCGCATGTCCCGGTTCTTCATTACCTTGCCCGGGAATCGTATGGTTGATACCGGTCAATTGATGCAGTTGTGCGGCGTTCGCTGCAACGGCTCCGCTGACACTTTCCATGAACTGACGTTGGCTGTTCTCGGCCAGTTCAATGTCCGAGATCGTGCGTTCAAGCAGGTTCTTGCGTTCTCTGGCTACAGCCAGAGTGAGCTCCTTGCGTTCGCGGATGGCATTGGCCGCAGCCAGACCGCAGGTGACGATCAACCAAAGTGAGATGAGATTGTTGGCTGACAGCGGCAGACTGGCTGAATCGTAGCCTGCAATCCATCCCGCGCCTTCAGCCACATACAGCACAATGGCAGCGCAGCAGCACGCAATGGTCAGCAGGACGCTGAAGCGTAGCCCCAGTATGTAGTAAGCAATCAGGATGGGCGGTGTGAGCAGATAGATGACTGGTGCACGGATGCCGAAACCGCTGCTCCATGCGTGCAAGACCACCGGAGCACAGATGCTCAGTACAGCGACGATGGCCGCCTCTCTTGTGCGGGGTTGCAAGGTCAGTACATAGGCGAGTACGCAGCCCATCACGGACAGGCTGGCATACACCAGCAATCGCAGCGTGGTGGGGTCACCGGGGTTTTCGATGAGGTTAAGTCCCTGTGTGCCGCTGGCAATCAGCATCAGCAGAATGATCAGGAACAGGAATTGCTGCAGGTGGTTGTTCTCGATCTGTGCGGCACTTTCCAGCCAGTTGCGCTCCGCGACTTTTGATTGCAGGTCGGGCGGGTTCATGCCGCGTGCCTCATGCCGTTTTGGTGATGTTTTACCGGCAAGGTGAACCAGGCGCGGCAGCCCCCGGTGGTGCGATTCTCGATGCCGGCATCGCCGCCCATCTGGCAGGCCAGTCCGCGCGTGATGTACAGCCCCAGCCCGCTGCCCTCCAAGGAGTTGGCGGGGTTTTCCTGGCCTTGCACGAAAGGTTCGAACAGCGCCGGGATGATGTCCTGCGCGAGGCCCGGTCCGTTATCAAGTACCGATACCGTCAGCAGGCTGGCACCCTGTGCGGAATCTGTTTCATCGACCATGACATCGACGCTGCCGTCCTGCACATATTTCAGTGCGTTATCGAGCAGATTGCGGAACATGACGCAGAAATGGACCGGGTCCAGCAACAGTTTGGCGTGAACGTTTGGCTCGATCACGGTTCGCAGTGAGACAGCCCGGTACTGGGGCAGGGTGGCGTACAGATCAATGACCGACGCGATGGCCCGTTCAACCGATGTGGGCGTCGGCTCGATGGCGACCTTGCCGCCGTGCAGTTGCTGGTAGGTTGAAAACTGCGTTGTTTGCCACTGGATTTTTGCCACCGCATTGCGCAGGTTGCCGGCATAGCGTTGTTGTCGTTCAGGTTGGCCTGCAGTGCGTTCCATCAATTGCAGCGCGCTGGTGACGGTGGCCAGCGGCGTGCGCAGGTTGTGTGCAATCTGGCCCAACAGGTTCTGACGGTCCCGCAAGGCGGCCTTGCGCTTGGCAAGCGCCATTTCCAGCTCTGCGTTCTGGCCGTCGATATGCTGGAGCAGAAGGTCTTTTTTGCGGCTGTAGGCTGCGCAGATGATCTGTGTATTGATGAAAAGCCCCAGGTGGCTGAGCAACATGGCGGTGGGTTGCACCACGGGTGCGAGACCCCCGTTCGTGTTGCCAGTGAGAAGCTCAGGGTTGATCAGGGCCATCATGGCGATGATCAACGAAAAACCAAGGCTGACAAATGCGATGGCATTGGCAAGTCTGCTGCCAAACAGATAGGCACTGAGAAAACAGATGGTTGCCAATGCGGTGAAGGCGGGAGTTCTGAGGCCCAGGCCGATCCACAGGCTGCTGTGGAGAACCACCGCGATACTCATCACGACAGCGACGGCCAGCGCCAGTCTTAATCGTCCCGCAGCAGCCAGCAACATGCACAGGAGACCCTGTACGGTGACCATGAGCCCGGTGGGCAGGATCAGTCGCGCCTGGGCGGGGTCGCCACCCCCCCATCCGCCAAGCCCAAGTGCGATGGCAACTGGCGCCAGAAAAAGTGGGACACAGGTCACCAGCATGACCGTTTGCCGGTCAATGCGGTCAAGCCCGGACTGCAAGCCGGACTCCGCCTGTTCCATGTGTGTCATTGCTTGCAGGGGCATGGCGCCTAGGGTTCGCGATTATCGCCGCTCTATGTATGTCTATTGATGTTAGCGCAAGCAGATGTCACATGTTAAGCACAAAGCGCTTAACTTTTGTGAAGGACTTTGACTTTGTATGTTATTGCACGACCCTTGCGCCTAACATGTATGCATCTTTTAAAAGGGGTGCACCTGACCCCGGGGGTTTGATCATGCAATCGCGTTCAACAGGGCCCGTATTCGGCTTCATGTACCAATGTCAGGAGGCAGAGCCCCTGAGTGAGGCAGAGATTGCGGAGATTCTGGAAGTGTCTCGTCGCAACAACGAGAGCCGGGGTATTACCGGCATGTTGCTGTATCGCGATGGCCGGTTCCTGCAGGTGCTGGAAGGCGACAAGGCTCCCGTGCTGGATCTGGTAAAGACCATCCGTCGTGACCCTCGCCAGAAAGCATTTACGGTGTTGTACGAGTCGGAGTGGCCGCGTCTGTTTGCAGGCTGGTTCATGGATTTTCGCAAGCTGGTGGGACGGTCCACGGCGGTGTCCGGACTTTCGCTCAATGATGGCAACGATGCGGATCTGGCTGCTGTGCTGTCGCGCGCACCCCTGAGGGTACGCAAGCGGCTGGTGACGTTTGCTGCAGGGGCGTGACCGGGGGGCTGAAAAAGTCATAGCGCGCTTTGCGCTATCATCATAGGTTGTAAAAAACTTCCCCGTTCCGGCCTGCCATGTTCGAGTTTTTTCGCACGCACCAGAAAGCGATGCAGCTGGTGCTGCTGCTGCTGATCATTCCCTCTTTTGCCCTGTTCGGCCTCGACAGCTACACCCGCATGCGCGACGGCGGAGAGCCCTATGCTGAGGTGGGCGGCAACCCCATCCGCGTTGAGGAGTTTGATGCCAGCAAGCGTCAGCAAGTCGAGCGGCTGCGCCAGCAGCTCGGCGCTGCATTCGACCCCTCTTTGTTGGCCTCGCCCGCGGTTGATCAGGCGGTTCTGGACGATCTGGTTGAAGACAAGGTGAGTTCGTGGGTTATTGCACAAGAGCATCTGTGGTCCTCTGACGCCCGCCTGCGCGACGTGATTGCGCGTATCCCCGAGATACAGGAAAACGGCCAATTCAGTCTTGCACGCTATAAGTCGCTGCTGGCGGCGCAGGGGCGTACTCCCGAAATGTTCGAAGCGGGCCTGCGCGATGATCTGGCCCGACAACAGGTGCATGGTCCGATGTCCATCAGTGAGTTCGTGCCGCGCGCCGTGCGCGCCCGTCTGCTTGAAATACAAAACGCGCCGCGCACGGTGCAGGTGTTCGCACTGAAGGCAGATGATTTCCTGTCGCGGGCCGTGGCAACAGACGAGGCCATGGCGGCGTGGTACAAGGCCAACGAGAGCAAGTTTCGCACGCCCGAGACCGCCGATGTGGAGTATGTGGTGTTCGCCGCTGATGATGTGGCCGCCAAGATCACCGTGTCTGATGCAGATGCCCGCGCCTACTACGAACAGAACAAGCCGCGCTACGCGTCGCCTGAGCAGCGCCGTGCCCGTCACATCTTGTATGCAGCAGGCAAGGATGCTTCATCCGATGACAAAGCCAAGGCAAAGGCCAAGGCAGAGGCCGCCTTGGCCAAGCTGAAGGCTGATCCGAAAAAATTTGCCGAGATCGCCAAGGCTGAATCGCAAGACCCCGGCTCGGCTGCCCAGGGAGGAGATCTGGGCGCATTCGGTCGCGGCATGATGGTCAAACCCTTTGAAGAAGTTGCCTTTGGCCTGGCCAAGGATGAGATCAGTGGCGTGGTGGCCACAGACTTCGGTTTTCACATCATTCAGGTGACCGAGGTCGTCGCGTCAGTGGCCCGTCCGTTTGAAGAACTGAAAGCCGAGTTGGTGGCCGAAATCCGACGTCAGCAGGCACAGGCAAAATTTGCAGAACAGGCCGAGGCATTCAGCAATCTGGTGTTTGACCAGCCAGACAGCCTGAAGCCTGCCATTGACAAATTCGGCTTGACGGTGCGCAAGGCGACCATTACGTCGCGTGCCGTTGCCCGTGGTGTACCGGCGGCTAATCCGCTTGGCAACGGCGAGTTCGTCAACAGCCTGTTCGTGGACGACGTGCTGAAAAAGGGCAACAACAGCAAGGCAGTGACCCTTTCGGGCGCAGTCGTTTCCGGTCGTGTCGTGAAGTATTCGCCCGCTGCCACGCAGCCCTTGGATGCCGTGGCCGACAAGGTCAAGGCCGCCGTGCAGCGTGAGGAAGCCCTGAAAATGGCGCAGACCGAAGGCAAGCGCCTGCTGGAGACCGCCAGACAAGGTGGTGTGATCACATGGTCGGCCGAGCAGACGGTTTCTCGGGCAAAACCCCAGCCACTGCCGCCGGAGGCTGTCAATGCTGCCATGGCGCTGGATGCCGGCAATTTGCCTGCGGTCGGTGGCGTCGAGATCGCAGACCGCGGCTATGCGCTGGTGCGCGTGGTGGCCGTACCCGAGTGGAAAGCGCCCGACATGGCCGATACCAAGACACTGACCGACCCGCAGGTGCGCGCATGGCAGGAGGCAGCCGCCCAATCAAGCGGTCTGGCCAGCGCTGCGGCAGCCCGCAAAGCCAGCAAGACCAAGGTCCTGAAAACCTTCAAGCAAGAGCAGTCCTGACCGCATGGGCACAGTCCAGCGTGGACTGTGCATCTGTCCCTGTCAGCGGCACTGCGACGGCTGAGGATTGATGAATGAAGTTGCGCGCAATCGATTTGGTGTAAGCCGGGTCGTAGTGCGTGACAAGCAGGTCCGACACCAGTTCGTTCCATTGTCCGTTTGTGGCCAGGGTTATCCACGCATCGACCCGCTCATGCCCAGCCGTGGCAACAAGCGCCTGCAGACGGTTGCGCAGCCAATCCGGATCGTTCTGCCAATGCGGGTAGTCTTGTCGCAGCAAAGCCACGCGTGTGTCCAGATCTGTCTGCAGGGTGATGCATCGGCCCTGACGGACGCGGTCCATCAGTGCATCGGGAACCCGTACGTTGCCGACTTTCTTGCTTTCACATTCCACGTAGACAGGACGGCTGGGGTCGAAGTGTTTGAGGGTTGACCAGATCCTGGTTTCGAACTGGCGCTGGCTGGGTTGAGGATGGTCGGGTATGGGGCCTAGAACCGAGCCGCGGTGATGGGCGAGTTCCTCGAGATCCAGCACCTGTTCCCCCAGATTGGCCAGGGCCTGCAGCACACGGCTTTTACCGGATCCGGTGGTGCCGCACAGCACCGTGAATGTAAACGGTTGGGGCAGGGTTTCAAGGTCGGCCAGCACACGGGTGCGAAATGCCTTGTATCCCCCTTCCAGTTGGGACACCGGAAATCCGATCTGAGCCAGCACGATGGCCAGAGACCCACTGCGGTTACCTCCGCGCCAGCAGTAAATGAGGGGTTTCCATTCGCGAGGTTTGTCGATGCAGTGCTGCTCGATGTAGTCGGCAATGTTACGGGCTGACAGCGCGGCGCCCCGCTTTTTGGCTTCAAATGCGGATACCTGTTTGTACAGCGTACCGATGTCAATGCGTTGCTGGTCGGACAGTACCGGTGCGTTGAGTGCGCCCGGCAGACAATCTTCGGCATATTCAGCGGGTGTGCGGGCATCCAGAATCGTGTCGAAGCTCTGCCACTGCGACAGGAGCTGGTCGACGGTGATGATGCGGGGCTGTTTCATGTGGTGTGGGAACCGTAAGTTATTGTTGGCTGTGATTCTGTTTGACTGCTCGATTGCGCCGGGCCGCAGGCGCTCACAGCATTTTCTGCAGTTGTGCCCAGACATTGTCCAGCATGCGCATCTGCACACCGGCAACCGGATGCAGGCCGTCTGGCTGGAAGGCAGCGCGATCGGTCTCAAAACCGTCCAGCAAGGAGGTGACGCGTGGCAACAGCTGGGTTTTAGCGACATTCACAAAGACCGCATCAAACTTGTCCTGATACGTCTTGCCGTAGTTGGGAGGGACGCGGATGCCCACCAGCAGCACCTTGGCACCCGCCTTGCGTGATAGTTGTACCATCTGCTGCAGATTGGTCTGCATGGCGACGGGGTCCAGCCCTCGCAGGCCGTCATTGGCACCCAGCTCAAGTACCAGATGGGTCGGTCTGTGCTTGTCCAGCAGTGCGGGCAGTCTGGACAGACCGCCGGATGTCGTTTCGCCCGAGATTGAACTGTTGACGATATCGCAACGGTGCCCGTTGCTCTCCACCCGTTGGGCCAGCAGGGCCACCCATCCTTCCTCGCGTTTCAGGCCATAAGCAGCCGACAGGCTGTCGCCATGAACCATGATGCGGCAGTTCTGCTGACCGGGGCCAGCCGCTGCGGGCTGTGCGATCAAGGTTGCCAGTGCGGACAGGCAGACGAGGGTTAGAAGGCGGACGTAGTTGACGAACATGCTATGGTTGCTCTGTTTCTTGATGACTTGTGTGAAAGTGGTACCGTCATGGCGCAAACGCCCTGGATGCTGGAAGTTAAAGGCTTATGCAAATCCGTTCCTGATGCAGGCCGCTCGCTCGATATTCTACGGGATGTAAATCTGCATATCCCCCGAGGGCAATCCCTTGCGGTGGTGGGCGCCTCCGGCAGCGGCAAATCGACGCTGCTGGGCCTGATGGCGGGTCTGGATGTGCCTGATGCCGGCGAGGTGCTGCTCGATGGCGTATCGGTCTTTTCTCTGGATGAGGAGGGTAGGGCTGCCCTGCGGGCCAGCAAGGTGGGTTTTGTGTTCCAGTCCTTCCAGTTGCTTGAGCATTTGAATGCCCTGGAAAATGTATGCCTGCCGTTGGAGTTATCGCGTGCGTCCGATGTGCGCTCGCGCGCGCAAGCCGCACTGCAGCATGTGGGCATGGGCGAACGTCTGCATCACTTTCCGACGACCCTGTCAGGCGGCGAGCAGCAGCGTGTTGCAATTGCCCGTGCTTTCGTCACTCGTCCGGCCATCATCTTCGCAGATGAACCTACAGGCAGTCTGGATGCCAAAACCGGAGAGCGGGTGATGGATCTGTTGTTCGGCCTTTGCAGGGAATCAGGAACGACGCTGGTGCTGGTGACGCACGACAGTCGTGTGGCCCAACGGTGTGACGCAGTGTATGAAATGGGTGAGGACTGAGGTCTGCGAAAATGCTTCCGGGAAATCTGTAGACAAGAGCGCTTGGGATGGTCGGCTGAGGTGATCTGCTGAGGGGTGCTGCTGTGGTGATCCGTGGGGGAGATGCCAGCGCCAGACGGCGCCGGCGATCAAACCAATATCAGGCCATGACCTGAATGTTGGTAGCCTGCTTGCCCTTGGGGCTGCTGGCGATGTCGAAGCTGACCTTCTGGCCTTCGACCAGCTTTTTGAAACCCTTGCCCTGAATAGCGGAGAAGTGGGCGAAAAGGTCTTCGCCACCTTCGTCGGGGGTGATGAAGCCAAATCCTTGGGTTTCGTTAAACCACTTCACAAGACCTGTTGCCATGCTGAAAATCTCCAAAAACTGAAAAAGGGGAGTGCCCCCGGTTACATTCACGAGAGTCAAGCCAGGCGAGGGTTTGTGAACTGACGCCGCAGTGGATGCGGACGGTTGGCCAACAGACAACGACAGACCTTGAAAATCGCAGGCGAACTATGCGCCATTCCACACAAAATGGCAAATGAGTGACCCGTTTTGTTGTTTTGCAACCCGCATTGCAACAAGGGTTCACAAAGCTGCCTGTTTTTTCAACGGCGCTGCGGCGCGGGTCGCGCACCGTGTCGACAACTGCTGCAAAGCCTAGCGCGCGTTGATCATGGCCTGACGCATGCGTGAGGGTAACTCGGATGCGCACAACAGGCCGGGAGCCTGCGCTTCGCCTGGCATTGCGTCGCACGCTGCACCATGCAGGAATGTCGCAAGCGCTGCTGCCCGGAATGCCGGTGCTGCCTGATCTTTCATCTGCGACAGGATGGCGCCCAGGCTGCCGGCCAGCACATCACCGGTGCCGCCACTGGCCAGCGCGGGTCCGCCGCTGAGGTTGATGCATCGTTGGGTGCCGTCGCTGATGATCGTACCCATGCCCTTGAGGATGATCACCGCATCCAGTTGTCTGGACAGCGCATCGGCTGCCGCAAGCCTGTCCGCCTGTACTGCCGCGGTGTTACGGGCCAGCAGGCGTGCGGCCTCCAGTGGGTGAGGCGTGATGATGCGACGTGCATTGAGTGACTGGAAGCGGACCGCCAGCGCCGGGTCGGCGGCAATGAGGTTCAGTGCGTCAGCATCCAGAACAATGCCTGCCGGACACGTTTGGGGCGCCTCGTGCCACTGTCGCAGCAGTTGTCGCATCAGGATCTGCATGCGATCGGATTGCCCTGCACCCGGACCGATGACCCAGACGCCGCCATGGTCGCTGAGACTCTCGGCGGGGCGCAGCATCATTTCCGGTGCGACGGGGTCGTAGCCGGGCGGATGCGGCCCGTCGAGCAATCCGACAAACACGCGGCCAGCACCCATCTGGAGGGCGGCTCGTCCGGCCAGGATGGCAGCGCCGGCCATGCCGCTGTCGCCTCCGATAATGATGACATCGCCCTGCGTGCCTTTGTGGCTGTTCAGGCGCCGTCGGGGCCATAAGGACAGCAAAGAACGGTCCGAGAGCGCCAGAACCGGACTGTTCGCCCGGGCAAACGCATCGGCGAGGCAGAGAGTGGCAATGCGGGTCTCCCCGCAGACATCGGGCCCGTCTGCGGTAAGTAGTCCGGGTTTTGCAGCGATGAAGCTCAGGGTGTGGCTGGCCTGCACGCAGGGACTTGAGGCCACGCCGGTGTCGGCGTCCAGGCCGCTGGGAATGTCCAGCGCCAGTGTGCGGGGATGGCTTGCGGTATTGATCAGATGGATGAGTCGGGCTGTTTCGCCAGCAGGCGGATTGCGGGCACCGATGCCCAGCAGGCCGTCGATGATGCAGGCCCACGCGTCCGGGTCGATGTCGGTCAGGGAATCGGCCGGTTGAACCGGTATGCCCGCTGACTCCAGTTCTGCCCGGGCGCGGGCGGCGTCGGTGGCGGTATCGCCTGTCGGTCCGGTTGCATACACGGACAGCGGAATGCCGGCCTGATGGGCGTGGCGTGCCAGCACGAAAGCGTCACCGCCGTTGTTGCCTGTGCCCGCCAGGATCAGCCACGGGCGGAGAGCGGCGGTTGCGGGTTCACCCATGCAGTGCTGTTTTGCCCATTGCCAGGCTGCCTCCCCGGCCCGAGCCATCAGCGTGAAGGATGGCATCTGCGCGTAGGCGGCAGACTCGGCCGCACGCAGGTCGGCGACCCCTAGAACGTTCAGGTCGTCACCCCTGGGTTGCAGCAGACCGTCTTCTTGTCGTGAAGGGCGGCGAAGCGGCTCGAAGGCAACGTATAATTGCGGATTCGCTCCTTTGCAGTTGTCTTCCATGTCAAGCAATCCCGTTTCTGTGGTTTTTACGCTGTCTGGCGTTCGCGCCCTGTCAGATTTTCGTGAATCGTCACTGCTCGAGCGCCTGAAGGCGGTCGATGGCCGTGTACGATCCGTGCAGGCTGAGTTTGTGCATTTCGTTGCATCATCCGGCTCTCTGGACGACCAGCAGAGCAATGTCCTGAAGGGGTTGCTGGATTATGGCGTACCGCTGGGCCCCAAAACCGATGCGGATTTGACCCTTCTGGTGGTGCCCCGATTGGGTACCCTGTCGTCATGGGCAAGCAAAGCCACCGAAATCGCGCACAATGCCGGCTTGAATTCTATCGCACGCATTGAGCGGGGCGTGCGTTTCCATATCGGTCTGAAACATGGCCTGCTCGGTGGTGTTCCAACCCTGACCGCCGACGAGCTGGCAGGGATTGCCGCGCTGTTGCACGATCGCATGACAGAGACCGTGTTGCCCGGCAACAGCAAGCCTGAGCTGCTGTTTGCTGATGTGGAGCAGCGTGTGCTGCGCACTGTTTCGCTGGCCGCAGGCCGCGATGCCCTGGTTAAGGCCAATGCGGATCTGGGTCTGGCCCTGTCGGACGATGAAATCGACTACCTCATGGGCGCTTACAGGGACATGGGGCGCGTCACGACTGATGTAGAGCTGATGATGTTTGCGCAGGCCAATTCTGTGGACTGCCGCCACAAGATTTTCAATGCCGAGTGGACGCTGGACGGACAGGCGCAGGATATCAGCCTGTTCGGCATGATCCGCAATACACACAAGACCACGCCGCAGGGCACCATCGTGGCGTATGCAGACAATGCGGCCATCATGGAAGGCGCGTCGGCGAAGCGTTTTTTCCCCGATACAGATGGTGTATACCGCCCGCATGCAGAGCAGACCAATTATCTGGCGAAGGTGGAAACGCATAACCACCCGACAGCCATTTCGCCGTTTGCAGGGGCTGCTACCGGTGCAGGAGGCGAGATCCGCGATGAAGGTGCAACGGGTCGTGGCGCAAAACCCAAGGCCGGTCTGTGCGGCTTCACCACCAGTCATCTGCGGTTTGCAGACGCGCCACAGCCGTGGGAGAGCGGGCAGAACGCAGCGCAACCTGTCGGTGAGCGTGAAACGCGCGCTGACAATCCGGCGGTCGGTATTCCGTCACGCATTGCCACGCCCTTGTCCATCATGGTGGATGGCCCCATCGGCGCGGCCAGTTTCAACAACGAGTTTGGTCGTCCCAATCTCGGTGGCTATTTCCGCACGTTTGAGCAACGGGTAGGAGGGCAGGTTTTCGGTTATCACAAGCCCATCATGCTTGCCGGCGGTATCGGCAATATCCGCGATACGCACAGTTTCAAGAACGACCTGCCCGAGGGTGCATTGCTGATTCAACTTGGTGGTCCCGGCATGCGCATCGGCATGGGCGGGGGTGCGGCATCGTCCATGGGTGTGGGTGCCAACACCGAAGCGTTGGACTTTGATTCGGTTCAGCGCAGCAATCCGGAAATCCAGCGACGCTGTCAGGAAGTATTGGACCGCTGCTGGGAAATGGGCACGGACAACCCCATCCTGTCCATTCATGACGTGGGTGCAGGCGGCATTTCCAACGCATTTCCCGAACTGGCCGACAATTCCAACTGCGGTGCCACCTTCGATCTGCGCAAGGTGAACCTGGATGAAGCGGGCATGAGCCCGGCAGAAATCTGGTGCAATGAAAG
>SXZD01000088.1 GCA_005788065.1 Burkholderiales bacterium | reverse complement strand
TGCAGGAGAGTCTCGACGCCATCGGGGAGGCGCTGCGGGAACACGGCAAGGTCATTGTCACCGGCTGTCTGGGGGCCAAGCAGGCCTCAGATGGCGGCAACCTGATCGAAACCATGCACCCCAAGGTGCTGGCCGTTACCGGGCCACACGCTGCCGATGAGGTCATGCAGGCTGTGCACACCCATTTGCCGCGCCCGCACGACCCCTTCGTCGATTTGGTGCCGGATCATGGCGTCAAGCTCACGCCCAAGCACTATGCCTATCTCAAAATATCCGAAGGCTGTAACCACCGCTGCAGTTTCTGCATCATCCCCAGCATGCGTGGCGACCTGGTCTCCCGTCCGGTGGGAGAGGTGATGCGGGAAGCGGAGAGCCTGGTCAAATCCGGTGTCAAAGAATTGCTGGTGGTCAGCCAGGATACCAGCGCATACGGAGTGGACCTCAAATACCGCACAGACTTCGTCAATGGTCGCCCGGTACGAACTCGCTTCACCGAATTGGCCAGAGAGCTTGGGCAATTGGGCGTATGGGTGCGCATGCACTACGTGTATCCGTATCCACACGTTGACGAGGTTCTGGAACTGATGGCAGACAACCGCCTCCTGCCGTATCTGGATGTTCCGTTTCAGCATTCGCATCCCGATGTGCTCAAGCGCATGAAACGGCCGGCCAGCGGCGAAAAGAATATGGAACGTATTGCCGCATGGCGCCAACAGATCCCGCATCTGACCATCCGCAGCACCTTCATCGCGGGTTTTCCGGGCGAAACCCAGGCCGAGTTTGAGCATCTCAAGTCTTTCCTGAGCGAAGCCCAGCTTGACCGGGTAGGGGTATTCTCCTATTCACCCGTTGAGGGGGCAACAGCCAACCAGCTTTCCGACCCAGTCCCAGAAGAAGTGCGAAACCAGCGTCGCGATGAGCTCATGGCGCTGCAAGAGGGTATTTCCCACAAGCGCCAGAAAGCCAAACTCGGAACGCGTCAGAAGGTGATCATCGATGCAGCAGTGGAGGGTGGTTATATCGGTCGCACGATGGCTGATGCACCTGAGATTGACGGGCAGGTGCACATGGCACGACCGGCCAAGACATGGCTGCGACCCAAGGTGGGCGACATCGTCACGGTCAAGGTGACCGGGCATGATGCATACGACCTGTCGGGCGACATTGTATGAGGCACGCATCGGTCGGCAGACAGCAGAGAATCAGTACGAACCGGGACAATGAACCCCGGCATCCAGCAGGCTTGTGAATTGTTTGAGGAGAAAAGTATGTCACGCGAAGTAGTTGTGGTTTCCGGTGTTCGCACCGCTGTGGGCGATTTCGGGGGCAGCCTGAAAGATTTCTCGCCCACCCAGATGGGCGCCAAGGTGGTGGCCGAAGCGGTGCGCCGTGCCGATATTGCGCCGGAGAGCGTCGGTCACGTCGTGTTCGGCCATGTGGTCAATACCGAACCGCGCGACATGTATCTCGCGCGCGTTGCAGCCATTGAAGGCGGTCTTCAGATCCACACACCGGCCCTAACACTGAACCGTCTGTGCGGCTCTGGCCTGCAGGCTGTGGTCACCGCAGCCCAGACCATCATGCTCGGCGATGCCGATGTCGCTGTCGCCGGTGGCGCAGAGAGCATGAGCCGTGCCCCCTACATCCTCCCGTCAGCCCGTTGGGGTAGCCGCATGGGCGAGGCCAAGCTGGTCGACATGATGGTTGGCGCACTGCATGACCCCTTTCAGGTCATCCATATGGGCGTAACTGCCGAGAACGTCGCAGAAAAATACGGCATCACCCGCGAAATGCAAGATGAACTGGCACTCGAGAGCCATCGTCGCGCGGCACGCGCGCAGGCGGGCGGCTATTTCAAGGACCAAATTCTTCCCATCGAAATTGCCTCCCGCAAAGGTACTGTCGTATTCGACACCGATGAACACGTGCGCAGCGAGATCAGCGCGGCCGACCTGTCCAAACTGCGTCCGGTTTTCAAGAAAGACGGCAGCGTGACGGCTGGCAACGCATCCGGCCTTAACGATGGCGCAGCCGCACTAGTTCTCATGGAACGGGGCGCAGCAGAGAAAGCCGGAAAGAAGGCCATGGCCCGCTTGGTTGCCTACGCGCACGCCGGCGTGGAACCGAGCATCATGGGTATTGGTCCTGTGCCCGCCACGGAGAAGGCGCTGCAGAAGGCTGGTCTGACCATTAACGACATCGATGTGATCGAGGCCAACGAGGCATTTGCGGCCCAGGCCTGTGCCGTCTCAAATGCGTTGAAGTTTCCGGCTGAGAAGGTCAACCCCAACGGTTCCGGTATTTCCATCGGACACCCGATTGGTGCGACCGGCGCCATCATCACCGTGAAGGCTCTTTACGAACTGCAGCGCGTTGGCGGACGTTATGCGCTGGTGACGATGTGTATTGGCGGTGGTCAGGGTATCGCTGCCATTTTCGAGCGTATCTGACAGCTCGACTCAGCCAGCGTCAGTCGGGGGAAATTCCCCCGACACAGTCAACCACGCCGATAAGGGTTTTCCCGGGGAATTCACAATAAACTGCTCGAGATGGGGAACCCGGGTGATATTGTTGCGTCAAACAAAGCTTTCCCATTTACATTCGTTAAACAAAACGTATCGATACGTTACCAACACAGGAGCACTCATGAAGAAAAGTACCATCGCGCAAACCCTGACCGCCGCCGCACTGGCTGTTGCAGCCCTGCCCGCAGCCCACGCCCAGGTAAGCCCCCTCGAGGTAGTGGATGGTTTTGAAGGGGTGTTCGGCAAGCAAGCCGGTTTTCGCCGCTCAGGCGCCAAGGGAATTTGCGCCAGCGCGACTTTCACCGGTACTGAAGCCGGCAAGGAAATGTCCTCATCGGCTGTGTTCAGCGGCGCCAAGGTGCCTGTCACTGCCCGTTTTTCTCTGGGCGGCGGCAATCCCAAGGCAAGCGATATTGCCAAGATTACCCGCAACATGGCCCTGAAGTTCAACCTGCCCAAAGGCGAGAGCTGGGAGATGGCCAATATTTCCGCCCCGTTCTTCGCAGTAGCAACGCCAGAGCAGATGCTCGGCTTCCTCAAAGCGCGCGCTGTTGACCCGGCCACCGGCAAGAACGACCCCGAGCGTATCAAGGCATGGAACGCCGCCAATCCCGAAGCTAAACCGCAGATCGATTATCTGGCAAAGGCTCCCATCCCGGCCAGCTACGGTTCAGTCAACTATTGGGGTGTTTCCACCTACAAGTTCCGCGCCTCCAACGGTCGGGTTGAGTATGTGCGTTACACATTCGAGCCCGTCAAAGGCCTTGAGTCCCTCTCAGAAGACGAGCAGAAGGCCAAGGGCGCCAACTTCCTGTTTGATGAGTTGCGTCAGCGCGTCGCCAAGGCACCGGTTGAGTTCAACATGGTAGTTCAGGTTGCTGAAAACGGCGACGTACTGGACAACTCCACGGTGGCCTGGCCCGACACCCGCAAACGCGTAGTTGTTGGCAAGCTGAGTATCGATAAGGTGTCTGCGGACGACAAGGGCGAATGCGTCGGTATCACCTACAACCCGATGGTTGTTCCGTCCGGTGTTGAAACCGGCCCGGATCCGCTGTTCGTGGCACGCGCATCGTCATATGCCGTGTCCTTGGGTCGTCGCTTGGGCGAGGGCGCCAAGCAGTAAACGTACCGTGTAAAGCCACCCGAGAGGCTTGCTTTGGTCGATAGGAAGGGAGGCATATGCCTCCCTTTCTTTTTTACCGGGCAGTTCTGATACAATCCGGGTCGTTGGGTGCTTGGCAGAGTGGTTGATTGCACC
>SXZD01000087.1 GCA_005788065.1 Burkholderiales bacterium | reverse complement strand
TGGATGTGGCCCAATGCGCGCATCAGTGTCATGGGCGGAGAACAGGCTGCCAGCGTGTTGGCTACTGTGCGACGAGACAGCATGGCGGCCCGCGGCAAGGTGTGGCCGGCTGAGGAAGAAGCGGCATTTACGGCGGGTATCCGCCAGCAGTTTGAAGATGAGGGCAAGCCGTACCATGCCACGGCACGTATGTGGGATGACGGCATACTCGATCCGCTCAAAACCCGCGACACCCTCGGACTGGCCTTGTCGGCCAGTCTGAACGCACCCATTGAAGATTCGCCCATGGGCGTGTTCCGGATGTAAGCCATGCCACAGTCGGGTTCTTTCCGTTTGCTCATGGTCCGTGTGCGGAAGGTCCGCATGCCGACCTTCCGCTTATTGTGGGCGCTTGTGCTGGTTGCGGGCTTACCTGCGCAGTCGTATGCGCTTGCACCTTCTGCCGCCGGTGCTCCTGCTGCATCCGGAACCAGCGTACAGGCACTGGGCAAAGATCTGAATGAGAGCGTACTGCAGGTAACGGTGTCCTCAGTGGAGGTCGCTGAACTTGAAGTCACGTGGTTCAAGCCACCGGGCGACGGGCCGTTTCCGAGCATTTTCATCAATCACGGCAAGTCGGTGGGCGCACCCAAAGAGCAGACGCGCGCGCGCTACTACACGGTGGCACGGGATTGGGTGCGGCGGGGCTATCAGGTGTTTTTGCCCATGCGTCGCGGCTTTGCCGCCAGCGGTGGCAAATATGTTTCGTTTGGCTGCGACATGCACCGCAATTCGCTCAATCAGGCACGCGATATTGTCGATGTGGTGCGCGCACTGCGCGAACGCGGCATCATCGACAGCCGCCCCATCATCCTGTTTGGTCAGTCGTATGGCGGACTGGCCTCCGTCGCTGCAGCCTCTTTGAACCAGATACCGATTGCCTTGGTGGTCAGTTTTGCGGGGGGATTGAAGAGTACGTCGAGTACGCGCCCCTGCGATTGGGAAGCCGCTCTGGTTGATGCCATGCGACAACTGGGACAGAAAAACACCGTGCCCATGATGTGGTTCTATGGCGAGAATGACAGTTATTTTTCACCTGATCTGGCGCGACGCATGCATGAGGCATTCACCGCCTCTGGCGGCAAGGCGCAGCTTACTGTGTATCCTGCATTCAAGCAGGATGCGCACAAGATGTTTGGAGACACGACCGGGTTTCCGATCTGGGTCAAAGCGGTGGCGGAACGCATGACCGAGTTGGGATTTCCGACTCAGGTACGTTACGTCACCGGCACCCTGCCGCGGCCGGCTGCCACTGCATTTGCAGCTACGGATGACCTGAATGCAGTACCGGTGCGAAACACAGGTCGATCGGCCTATGAAAGCTTTCTGGGCAAGTGGCCACCCCGTGCATTTGCCATTGGAGACAACGGTGCGTGGGGTTGGGCGTCAGGTCGTGATGATGCGGTTGAGAGCGCCTTGGGCAGTTGTCAGAAATTCAGCAAAGAGCCCTGTCGGCTGTATGCAGTCGATGAAGATGTGGTGTGGGACAAATAAGGAGAAAAACGTGAGTACGAGTGAGTCAGTGCAAACGCTGGAAACGATTGAGGTACAGCATGTGGCCGGAGTTGCGGTGGTGTGGTTGAATCGCCCCGATATCCGCAATGCCATCAACGACGTGATGATTCGCGAGTTGCGCGAAACCGTGCGCAAATTGGGGCAGGATGCTGCCGTGCGCGCCATCGTGCTGGCCGGACGTGGCAAGGCATTTTGCGCCGGAGCAGACCTGAACTACATGCGCAAAGTTGCGTTCTATACCGAAGAGCAAAATGCGCAGGAGGCACAGAATCTGGCTGACATGCTCAATGAACTGGCCACCTGTCCCAAGCCTACCATTGCACGTATCCACGGCGCCTGTTTTGCCGGTGGACTGGGGCTGGCAAGCGCCTGCGATATTCTCGTTGCGTCGCAGGAAGCCAGCTTCGCATTGACGGAGGTGCGGGTGGGGCTGATCGCTGCCACCATATCGCCCTATGTGGTGCGAGCAATGGGCTATCAGTCCGCGCGGCGTTACTTCCTGACCGGTGAGACCATCGATGCCGGGTCTGCTTACCGTTGCGGGCTTGCACACGAGTTGGTGACGCCCGACGCGCTGGATTCGACCGTCAACGAACTGCTGGGTGACCTGTTGATGGGCGCGCCCGGGGCGATCGCGGCGTCCAAGCAGTTGGTGCTGGATGTCAGCCGTCAGGCCGTGCCTGCCGAGTTGCGTTCGGATACCGCCGGTCGCATTGCACGCGCCCGCTCCAGTGAAGAGGCTCGAGAAGGCATCTCCGCCTTTCTGGAAAAACGCAAACCCAACTGGTATCCCAAAGAGCAAGAGGCATAAAGCGCATGCGCACCATCAGAACGCTGCTCATTGCCAACCGCGGTGAGATTGCCATCCGTGTCGCCACGACTGCACGCCGCATGGGCATCCGCACGGTTGCCGTGTATTCGGAAGCGGATCGCCACGCAGCTTTTGTGGCTGCCTGCGATGCGGGTTTTTGCATTGGTCCGGCAGCTGCCAAAGAAAGTTATCTGGATATGGATGCCATCCTGCGCGTCGCTGTGGAAGCGGGCGCAGATGCCATTCATCCCGGTTATGGATTTCTCTCTGAGAACGAAACCTTCGCGCAGAGGGTGAAGGATGCAGGTCTGATCTTTGTCGGCCCTCCAGCGTCTGCAATAGCCGCGATGGGCAGCAAGTCTGCAGCCAAGCAACTCATGTCCCAGGCGGGTGTGCCGCTGGTGCCCGGTTATCACGGTGACAATCAGGATGATGCATTTTTGCAGGCACAGGCCGATGCCATCGGCTACCCCGTCCTGCTGAAGGCCAGTGCCGGTGGCGGTGGCAAGGGTATGCGAGTGGTGCGCTCATCAGATGAGTTTGCAGCGGCGCTGCAATCATGCAGACGCGAGGCGCGCAATGCGTTTGCTGATGAGCACATGTTGATCGAAAAGTATCTGGAGAAGTCGCGCCATGTTGAGGTGCAGGTTTTTGCAGATACACATGGCAACGCACTGCATCTGTTTGAGCGGGATTGTTCTGTTCAGCGGCGCCACCAGAAAGTGATTGAAGAGGCGCCTGCGCCAGGGCTGTCGAGTGCGCAGCGCAAAGCCATGGGCGATGCGGCGGTCGCTGCGGCCAAAGCAGTCGCGTATGTCGGTGCCGGGACGGTCGAGTTCATCATGGCACCGGACGGGCAGTTTTAC
>SXZD01000086.1 GCA_005788065.1 Burkholderiales bacterium | reverse complement strand
GGTGACGGCGGCAATGTCGTTGCCGTCATAGGTTTTGCTGGCAGCGGTGATGCCGGAGATGGTCAGCAGTGCCTTATTGATGTCAGCAGTGGTGGTGTTGTTGGTGTTGATCAGCGTGTAGTTGCTGGCTAGGCCGCCCGCGCCATCAGACAGGCTGCTGATCAGACTCACAGTCTTGCCCATACCGGCATTCTTGTCGCTGAAGTTGCCGGTGGTGCTGATGGTCAAGGTTTCAGAACCAACCAGACCACTCAATGTGCCCTGGGTGACGGTGGCAATGTCGTTGCCGTCATAGGTTTTGCTGGCAGCGGTGATGCCGGAGATGGTGAGCTTGCGTGGCGTGATGTCAGCTGTCAGTGAGCTCGAGGTTTTAATGATGTAATTGCTTGCGTCTGCGCCCAAACTTGTCGTTTGCAGAGTAACAGTCTTGGAGGTGTCCACATGCTGGTCCGAGAACTGGCCTATTGCACTTACGGAGACTAGATCACCCAACACCAAGCCGGGGAATGAAGCAAAGGACGTATTGATCGTCGCAGCGGTTGTGCCGTCGTAGATCTTATTATTCGCCGTGAGGTCGGAAACTGAAATTTCTTTTTTGGCAATTGTCAGCTCACCAACAACATTCGGATCGTCCGTAAGGCCATACCCTAAAAGACTCGAAACTCCGGATAAATATGAAACGTTATGTATGCCAGCATTGCGGCGCCCTGATGTCGAGTTGGTACCACTGACAGACCAGTTACCGGCCCCGGATACTGCGTTTGCTGCGAGATCACCATTGATCAGTCCTGCGACAACAGGTGTAAAGCTAGCGGGCAAATCGTCGCCATAGGTGATTGTTGCAGACTGGGCGCCGATGCTCAGCGTAGGTCGCTCGCGGAAAACTGCATATGCGCCCGTCCCCAATAGCGATGTGAAGCCGGTGTTGGACTCATCGCTGTTGTAGCGGAAACGTCCCGAGCCTGAGCCCAAGAAATCCACGAGTCCGATACTGTTTGAAATGCTGCCACTGTAAAGCGTGGTACGACCGTTTTGCCCGGTCATGATCGCCGCACCTGCTGCAATCTGTATATTGCCCCCTTGTGCGATTCCGGCGGCGACGTTTTTGCCCGCATTAATCACAACAGCGTTGACGCTCGCATCGGTTGTTGAAATCAGATTGCTGATATTGACGTTTCCGTTTGCAGATTCGATGAGAACGCTGCCCGTCGACGATGTTGAGCCGTTGACCGTTACGCCGACATCGCCCTGAAGCGTCAGTCCACTGTTTGCACCTGTCAGATTCACAACTGCGCTTGAGGCAACGGTCAGATTGCCCAACGCCTTTGCCGTCAGACTGCTGTTGCCACTCACCGATGCATTGAAGTTGATGTTCGAGTTCGCGTTGCCCATACCGGTCAGGCCAGGCAATTGAATCTCGGATAGCTGGATGAAACCGACGTTTGCCACCACTGTCGGGAAAACCAGCTTGTAGTAACGGTACGCACCTGCATTGCTGAAATTCACAGCGGGGAAGTCAGCGAAATTTGCAGCTACCGGCGAAAGTGGCCCGCTGGATATCAGGGCGAAGCCGGAGAAACCGGATTCGTTTGACCCATAGAGTTCGTAGCTACTGGGGTTTCGTCCCGGCGATTGGGCTGTATCATTCCCTGTTTTCAAGCGCAATCCGTTAACGATCCGACTTTGACCCAGATCAATCAGAATACCCGCTCCGACAGGGGCGAAGTTACCCCATTTTGTGTTCTGGTTGTTGTCAAACGCTTTGTCTGGTGTCTCACCACCAGGACTGGAACCCTGAACGTTGCTGAAGCTTTGTGCAGCAAGACCATCGGTCAAGTCGGCAACCTGAGTACCCGATCCTATCGATTTGAGTATCCGGGCCCCGGTCAAGATAACGGCATCATTGTAGGTTTGCTCGCTTACCGTCGTGATGTCTGCGTTTATGAAGGTCGAACCCTCACTGTCGGTCACCAGGTAAAGAAGAGGTGTCAGACCGCCCACAGTTCCATTCAGGGTTACGTTTGCTGCAGACTGGATTGACAGGCCAACCGTTCCATCGATCGCGCCGTTGAATTGAATGTCGCCGGAGTGAGACTTGATCAACACATTGGAATTGACCAGCGAGATCGGTCCAGAAAGGATCGTGTTTCCGGCGATGTTTTGTAAAGCGCCGCCGGCCAAAAAGCCAGTTCCCGAGAGTGCAAGAGGTTCGGCAATTGTCAGCCCGGATTCCCCACCGTCAATCAAAAGGCTGGCGCCGTTATTGACCGTTGTTCCAACTGAAGATCCGCCCAGCGCATTTGCGCTTGTGATGGTTAATCTTGAGTTGGTCAGCGTCGTAGCCCCCGTGTAGGTGTTGTTGCCTGAAATCATCAGGTCTCCACCATTGAGCGCAATGCCTCCTCCAAGTCCCGAAATATTTCCGGACAGGTTTGCGTTCGGTGCGCTGTTTGCAATTGTGAGCGTTCTGTTGCCCAACACGATGTTACCGGCCCCGGAGACAGAGGGTGTCGTCAAGCCCAGCGTACCGCTGATATCGAGGTTGCCCGTTTGACCCAACAAGATACCGCTCGTGGTCAGGGTGACATTGCTGTTTCCTGAGCCGAACGCAAGCGTTCCGGCGGTAATGTCAGTTGTGCCAGTAAAGGTCTGTGAGCCGGTGAGGGTCAGCCTTCCTGCCCCCTCTTTTTTGAGGCCTGACGCACCCGTGATATTGCCTGCGAATTGTGAGTCACCGGTTTGGTTGATGATTACACCCTGACCGGCAGACAAAGTACCGCTACCAGTCAATTTACCTGTGTAAAGTTGCTTGCCAGTGCTTGAAATCAGATTACCCGCGCTCGCGATCGAATCGTTGGCCTGAACGGTCAGATCACCTGTAACGCTGACACTAATTCCGGATCCTATGATCACCTGATTGGCTGCCGTCACTGTCAGGTTATCCGCTGCTGTCACCGCAGCATTGAAGATCAAGTTGGAATTGGAGGGACTGGATACATTCTCTCCTGCTGACAGCGAACGGGTGCCCGCAAGAACGACTGCATCATTATAGGTTTGCGCCCCCGTCGTCTTGATGTTCGCGAGGATTTGCGTGCTGCCGACCGAATCGGTGGTCAGAAATCCAATCGGAGTGGTTTGCCCTATTGTGCCTTCAAATTTGACTGTACCACCTGACTGTATGGTCAACCCTGCGTTGCCGTTAATTGAACCCTGAAATGAGAGATTGCCGGTTGTCGTTGTGATTGATACGTCAGCCCCACTCAGCGTGATGTTCCCTGACAATGTGTTGGTCGAGGGACTGGCGTTGGTACCTGATATGCTGCGTAAAGCGCCGAGACCGTTGATTCCCGTTCCGGACAACGTTAGGTTCTCAGCCAGCGTAAAGCCTGCGTTACCTCCGTCGATCTGCAGGGTGGCTCCGCTGCTCACGCTTGTTTCACCTGCAGTACTTCCCAGGCTGCCGGGATTTGTAATTGTCAGAATACCGCCGTTGATATGTGTGGTGCCCTCGTAGGTGTTGGATCCGGAGAGGACCAATGATCCAGCATTCAATGAAAGCCCACCTGTGCTGCCTGAAATCACGCCGGAGAATTCAGATGACGCGTTCGTAAGGGTCAGGGTTTGGGTACCCAATTGAATCAGGCCATTACCCGCAATGGTCGGTACCGACAGTCCGAGCGTACCGGACACATCCAGTCTTCCGTTAGCGCCGATCTGAATGGAATTGGTGGACAGCGCGTTTCCGGTTGCCGCATGCGTCAATCTCAAGCCGCCTTGATGGATGCTTGTGCTTCCGATGTAAGACTGAGAACCCGAGAGCACGAGCTCACCCGCACCGTCTTTGGTGAAATGGCCTGCGCCTGCAAACCGCCCGGCAAATGCGGAGTCATTGACTTGACTCACGGTAAATCCCGTCTGGGATGTAAGCGTGCTGCTGCCGCTGAGCGCGCCCTTGTAGGTGTGCGCACCAGCGGTATTGATGTTTTTGTTCAGGATGATGGATCCGTTACCGCCATTTGCATCGAGCTCTACCTCAAGCGCGCCAATACCGCCTGCACCGACGATCGGGCTATCCACGCGGATTGAATTGGCAGCCTGCAGAGTCAATTTGACCGGGGAGTTTCCTTCACTCTTCAGAAGGGCGCTGGCGACAACAATATTGCCCGCCTGTGCGCCCGGACTTCCTGTCAGTCCGGTGCTGATGGTTACGTTCGTTCCACTGTCCAGAAGTGCATTGATGTCAGCAGAATTGATCGTTGAGTTATCGATTGTCGGCGTAAAAACTCCGCCATTGCCGCTCGTATTTCCGGTAGATTCGATCGTAATGTTGTACGGATCAAACAACCACTCCCCCGCCTTGCCGGTCGCGCTTCTCGCACCTGCGCTACCGCCACCCACCGTTACGTCAATCCGCCGCCCCGACGTCTCAATCCTGCCGCCATCACCACTGGCCACACCCCCACGCGCCAGCAGGGTTCCGTTCACTGTTGTCAGACCACCGGCCGCAGCCAGATCGCTGTTGGTCGTAACGGTTCCGCCGGCACCATTCACCACCGCGCTGGCATCCAGTACGGCACCCGACTCAACCCGCACCGTCTTTGCAATGGCCGCATCTTCGATCGGTGTTACCTGCCAGTTCGCTCCCAGCAATACTTCACCGCCACCCGCATGACCCGTGGCATTCAAGCGCGCATTTTCAGCCGCGACGATATGCTCCCCGGTGATACGAATCACACCACCCTGAAGACCTTCGTCCACACCGCGCGCATTCACCACGCCATTGACAACCGTAGACCCTGAAGCGCCACCATCAATGCGGATATCACCCAGCAGCACATTGCCATTCACGAGGCGAACGCTGTCGGCCTGAATCAGGCCGCCCACGTTGATGACCCGGTCGACAACACCCGCTGCGGCTTGGGCGCGCATCAGCACGCGGCCGCCATTGGCCACAATGTCGCCCGTGTTTTCGACGACGGCGCCGGTTTGCGTTCCTGCTGCAGTCGAAGACTCAGCCGTTGTCCCTGCATCGTTGGCCACCACCACATCCACTGGCGCCGTCACGGCAAACGACAGCAGGCGGTCGCCCACCAAATCCATGACGAATGTTTTTGCACCACCGAGCACCACCGTGCCCAGTGTGGTACGAATCAGGCCTTCATTTCGTACCGATTCCCCGGCCAGCACTGCATAGCCGCCGTTGGCCGCTGTGATGCTGCCCAGGTTAATGACGGCGCTGCCCGGTTTGCTACCATCCGTAAACGAATACTGACCGGTTTTCTGACCGGCCAGAAACTGTTGGTCCGTCAGTGCGCGTGTGCTCAGCACCACGCCCTGCGCGCTGATCTCCGCCCCGCGGTTGACCACAATGCCATTGGCATTGAGCAGCCACACCTGACCGTTGGCAGCCAGCTGCCCCGACAGCACCGACATCTGGTCGCTGGTCACGCGGTTCAATGCAATGGCATTCGCATCGGGTTGTACAAAGCGCACCGTATTGCCCGCACCGATGGAGAAGCTTTGCCAGTTGATGATGGCGCGCGAGGATGTCTGGTCAATCTGCAGAAGGTTTGCGGTCGGGTTGCTGAAGGCGACGGATCCCGAGACGATGCTGCCGCCCGTGGGTAGGCTGGCTGCTGCCACTGCGCCGGCTGTGTTGTTCTGGGCGTGCGCTGCGGTAGGCGGCGTGCTGATGATGCCCGCAGCAATAAGGGAGGCGAGCAGACGGGTGGGCAGCAGTGAGTTTTTCATGGTGTATTTCCGCGGCCACCCGATATAGGGGTTGGCTATGCCGTAAATTTGTAAATTAATGTATTTATAGAAATTTTACATTTAGTCTTTTACCGAGTCACTTTATTTAAACCCCCGGATAGTGGGGTGTGACGCAGGCCGCAATAGAGGGGGCACTACCGGTACTTTTACGTTCCTCTGATGCTTACGGAGCTTGTACTTGGGCAGTTCCTGAAATGGATGCAGTCTCTGACCGCTTGGGGTAGCATTCCCCCGAGGCGCGCAGCGCCCGGCACAGGAGACATTTATGACATTTAAACTACAACATTACGGTCTTTTTCCCCGAGCATTCACGCTTGCAGTACAGCATCTGCAGGGCAGCACCCGTCGCGCCGCACTGGCTGCCACGCTGACTCTGGCCGGTGTTGCCGCTGCGCCGCAGGCTTTGGCCCAGCAGCCCACGCCCACGGGTAATCTCCCCGTCATCTGCGTGTTCGACATTTTGGGGACAACGGGCCCGGTGTTCAGCCTGGCCAAAGATTTTCAGCTGCATGCCAAAAAAGAAGGCTACGACTTCAATATCAAGACCTACACGGACGAGCGTGTCGCCTCCGAAGATTTCAAGGTCAACAACTGCCAGGGTCTGGTGGCCACCGGCCTGCGCACCCGGCAGTTCAACAATTTCACCGGCAGTATCGACTCCATCGGCGCGCTGCCTACCTACGAGGCGCTGGGAACGCTCATTTCCTTGCTGGCTGACCCCAAGCTGGCGCCGGACATGATCGAAGGCAAATATGAGGTGGCTGCCGTGTTCCCGGTGGGCGCTGCCTATATTTTCGTGAACGACCGCTCCATCAACACACTGGCCAAGGGCGCCGGCAAGCGCGTAGCTTCGCTGGACTATGACAAGGCGCAGGCGCAACTCATCCAGCAGATCGGCGCACAGCCTGTGTCGGCCGACATCAGCAACTTCGGCCAGAAATTCAACAACGGCTCGGTGGACATCATTGCGGCCCCGGCTGCTGCCTACAAGCCGCTGGAACTGTTCCGCGGTATCGGGACCAAAGGCGGTGTGGCGCGTGTGCCGATTGCCATGGTCACCTATCAGATCATCCTGAACCGTGATCACTTTCCGCCGCAGGCAGGCCAGAAGGCACGCACTTTTTCTCTGACGCTGCTGGACAAGACCATGAACATCGTCCGCAACATGGAGAAAGACATCCCGGCCAACGTCTGGATGGAGATCTCTGAAAAAGAAAAGCAGGAATATGCGGTCATCATGCGCGAGGCACGCATCACCATGCGCGACAAGGGCATTTACAACAAGAAAATGCTCACCCTGATGCGCAAGGTCCGCTGCAAGCTCAATCCGACAGACGGCGAGTGCAGTCTGAACGTGGAGTAAGCATTGCCCGAAGTATCCGCCGTGACTGCGCAGTCTGCGTCAAGCCTTCCCCGCCCCCCGGCTGGCGGTGCTGCTGCGCAGCCGCCGGGCAGCGCAACGGAAGCGTCCGCCGTGCGCGACATTCCGGGGTTGTCGGCGGTTTACATGCGACAGTTGCTGGATATCGGTGAACGCTGGGGCGCTACGCGTGCAGCGCTGGTGCACAACGTGGGTCTGAGCTATTCGCAACTGGAGCGGCCAGATGCGTTTGTCACATCGCGGCAAATGGGCCGGGTGGCACGACGCGTTACCCGCCTGACCGGTCGCGGAGATATCGGCATGGCATTCGGCATGGCCTTTCGTCCGCAGGATTTCGGGCAGCTAGGACATGCGCTGATGGCCAGCGCCACCTTGGGCGATGCCTTGGTCATCATGTACCGTTACCGTCAGATGCTGGTGCAGGACGTGGACCGCACCATCGACATCACACCGGCGTGGGTCACCATGAGCCTCTACGCCAAATACGATATGGAGCCTACGCGCCAGCATTTTTTTGAAGCGCTGATGGTAGTGCTCTATCGGGTCGCCGTGTTCCTGACGGCGCGCTGCCTCCCCGAATGGCAGGTCTCTGTGGATTGGCCGGAACCCTCATACTTTGATAACTATCGCAGCGAACTGGGCAATTGGACATTCGGTCAATCGCAGATCTCGTTGCGCATGCCGCGCGCCTATCTGGATTTGCCGCTGTTCATGGCAGATGAGTCGGCCTTGCAGCGTGCCTTGGAGGGTGTGGATTTTGAGTTTTCCCGTCGTGAAAGGCTGAGTACGGACAATGTGGTGGCACAGGTGCGGGCGTTGCTCAAGCCCGGACGGCAGGGCTTTCCGGATCTGAAGACCGTCTCAGCCAGCCTGTGCGTTTCGGAACGTAGCCTGAACCGCAGGTTAAAAACTGCCGGAACGCACTTTCAGGCACTGTTGGACGAGTCGCGCAAGGCGCTGGCCATCAACATGCTGCTGGTGCGACGCTGGCCGCTGCAGCAGATTTCCAATGCACTGGGCTTCACGGAGCCCGCTGCATTCACACGCGCGTTCACGCGATGGACAGGTGCGACGCCAACGCAGTACAAGCGGGCGCATGAGTTGGCTGGTTCGACACAACAAGCAGAAAGCAGAATCTGAATGCAGGACTCTCTTCGTTATCGTCAACGCTTCAATTACGAATCTGTACGCTTCGTCGTTTTTTTCATGTTGATCGCCGGAGCGATCCTGTTCGGCATCCGTGTAAGCGAGGCGTATGCAGCACGCGATGTGCTCATCGTGGCGCCGATCTCCGTGATCATGACGCTGACAGTTGGCGCATTTTTCGTGTTTCGCCGGGGACATTTGCAGGCCACCATGACCATCCTGTTGCTCGGCTCGAGCCTGACCATGGTGGCGGCATCCTATGTTTTCAGTTTTACCGCGGCCTTGCCTTTCTGGCTGGTGCAGGCGGCCTTGCTGATGTGCGCAGGCGGTGTGCTGTCAGTCCGGCAATTGTCGATGGCGGTGGCTGCCACCCTTGCGCTCGTGCTGGTGGCGTTTTCTCTTCAGAAATCGGGTTTGAATCTCGGGCTCGCTTACGGAACGCAGACATCCGAGTGGCTCGCGCTGATTGCGGTATCCATGTTGCTCGGCCTCTCCGGCATACAGAGTTTGCGGTTTTCCGAGATGTTCTCCCGCACCATCGAAGACCTCTCCAAGTCATCCGAGCGCTTGGCCAGCATGTTGTCGCAGCAGGAAGCCAGCACCCGGCAACTGCAGGAAAGTGATGAGCGTTATCGCCTGTTGCTGGAGCATACGCCCGTTGCATTGGTGCGTTACGACGTAGAGTTGAACGTCAGTTACTGCAATCCGCTGCTGTTCGAACTGTTCGGGCTGGGACGGGATGCCGCTTCCAATCTCACGCTGGAACGTCTGACCTCCACCGGTATGTTGCGCGTGCTGCGCGAGGCGCTGCAGGGTCAGTCCGGTCGCTATGAGGGTGCGCACGTGAATGTGGCCGACGGGCGGCAGTGGTGGATGGATCTGAATTGCACGCCCCTTCTGGATGCAGAGGGCCGTGTGGCCGGTGGCATTGCAGCCATCCGCGACGAAACTGCAAGGCGAGCCCGTGAACTGGAACTCAGCCGTACACGCGACATCGCAGACCAGGCCAGTGCGGCGCGCAATCGCTTCCTGTCGCTCATGTCCCATGAAATCCGCACGCCGATGAACGAGGTTTACGGATATGCGCAGCTGCTCATGGATCCGCGCCTGACCGACCAGCGCCGCGTGCAGTTAAAGGGCAACATCCTGAAATCCAGTCAGGCGCTTGTCAATCTGGTCGACGAGATTGTCGATGCGTCCAAAATGGAAGCCGGTTTGCTCAAGCTGGATGAGAAACGCTTCGAACCCTCTGTGCTGATGCGGCAGGTCACCGAGCAGTACCTTCAGGCTGCCGCTGACAAGAACCTGCATCTGTACTGCGGTTGGCAGGGCGATGACCCGGGCTACCTGATGGGCGACACGCAGCGGCTGCGGCAAATGCTGGGCAATCTGGTGGTCAATGCCATCAAGTACACGCCTAGCGGGCATGTGCAGGTGGTGGGCGAAATCATCCGCAGCGATGAGCGGCGCAGCGCCCTGAAATTCAGCGTTACCGATTCTGGTTTGGGTTTGAGCCGGGAACAGCAGCAGACCCTGTTTGAAGCGGGGTCGGACGAATCGTCAGGCGGCAACGTCTCCGACCCTGTTGCCGGCGGCCTGGGACTGGCCATTGTCAAGCGACTGGCACTGCTGATGGATGGTGATGTCGGCGTGATCAGCGAGTCGGGGAATGGTTCAACGTTCTGGTTTATCGTAAACTTGCGGCTTGATGAGCGCGATCCGTGGGATGACGGCTCCGACGACGACGACGACGAAGAGGACGAGGGCGATCAAGGTAACAGCGCCCCCGGGTTCACGGTGTCAGAGACGGCGGTGTCCGGATTTGCGCATGAGCCCGCAGGTTTTGGTGTCAGCAAGGCCGATACGCCACCGACTGAATCGACTGCAGTTTCAGCAAGACCTGTCCGCATTACCGGGAAAAAGACAATGAATATATTGCTGGTGGAAGACAACCCGACCAACGCTCAACTTGTGCAGGACATGCTGGAGCTTGAAGGCTTCACGGTCTACCATGCTGCCAACGGCCAGGAAGCACTGGATGCCCTGTGGAACCGCAAGCTGCCGGTCGAAGTCATCCTGATGGACTGCCGCATGCCGGTCATGGACGGCTACGAATGCACCCAGCGTATCCGCGCTTTTGAGGCGCAGAACCCCGCAGTGGGTCACATGCCCATCATTGCCCTGACAGCCAACGTGTTTGAAGATGACCGCAACCGGTGCATACAGGTCGGCATGGACGACTTCCTGCGCAAACCGGTCGACCTGAACGAACTGGTCAAGACGCTGAACAAGCACGCAGGGTGAAGGTGACGCGGGTTTCCCGCGTCTGCGCATCACTTTCCACACGCAATTGACCGCCGTGCTGGTCCACGATTTCCTTGACGATCGCCAGCCCCAGCCCGGTTCCCTCGACACCTGTGCCCAAAACCCTTACATAGGGCTCGAGTATGCTGGCCTGCATGGCCGGCGGAATGGGGTTGCCGCGGTTGCTCAGACACAATTCCACATGGTCTGCATGCGTTGTAAAGACAAGACGGATGACCGAGCCGGCATCGCCATGGCGGATGGCATTGTCCAGCAGATTGCTCAGCAGGCGGTGCAGTTTGAGCGGCTGGCCTGACACGGACACGGTATCGGCTGCTTCCAGTCCGACTGCCTCAAACGTTTGCTGCTTTTTGTCCATCGAGGCTTCGTGCTCGCCCACCACATCGGCAATCCACTCCGCCACCGCGATGGGTGCAATGTCCTCCTGCCTGCTTTCTGCCTGTACGGCGCTCAAGGCCAGCAACTGTTCTGACAGGCGCTGGGCGCGATCCAGGCTTTTGAGCAATTGATTGAGCGAGTGCTGTTGCTGTTCGGGTGTCTGCGCCTTGCGCAGATTGTCAGCATGGATGCGCAGGGCGGCCAGCGGTGTTTTCAGTTCATGGGCGGCAGCATCGGTGAAACGGATTTCGCGTTCGCGGCTGTAACGCAGCCGATTGAGCAACTGGTTCATGGCCGAAGCGACTGTGCTGACCTCGCGTGGAGCATCCGCCAGCTCAATGGCGGTCAGTGATTCGGGTCCGCGACCGCGAATGTCCAATGCCAGTTGGGCCAGCGAACGCAGACCGACGCGCACGGTTCCCCACGACAGCACCAGCAGGAAAATTGAACCGGCCAGCAGCGGTGTGATCAGCGAAAAACTCAGTTCATCAGCCATCTCTTCGCGGATGTCATCATGCTCTGCCACCTGCACCCACGTGTTGTCGCTGGCCAGCGTAAACACCTGCCAGTGACGGCCGTCGCGGGTGTTGTCGCTGTAGCCGGGCGACAGTTTGGCAAAAGGCTCTTCGGGTGCCGAGGCGGATCGCACCAGCAGCCGCCCATCTTCGCTCCAGACCTGGAAGGCGATCTTGTTTTCATAGCGGTGTCCGGCCGGCATGGCCTCATTGTGGGTGGCCAGTTCAAGCTCTTTGGGAAGTTCCAGCACGATGGGATGGTTGAGCGTGGCAGTGGCGACCTTGCGCGCCACCAGTACATCGAAGACTCGGGCCGAAGTGGCAAGACGCGCATTGAAGATCTCGTCGGCTTCGTGCTGCGTGATGAAATAACTGAGCAGTCCGGTGCTGCCCAGAGTGATGACCAGGCTGATGACCAGACTGAAGATCAGGCGGTTCTGGATTGAATGGGGTTGCTGCAGTTGCATGCCGGTACCTCTGGTCTGTGGTGGGGCTCGGTGTGTTGCTGACGGTGTGTGAGGGTTGTTGATTGCCTCGGCGGTGCGATCTTGCGCATTTTTGTGCAGTGTAAATGATGTGTGCGCTGCCGCTTGCTGACTGTGGTTTAATCGGGGCATCAAACTGTTCGAGTTGTTGCGATCACACATGCGAATTCTGCTGGTTGAAGATGACCCTTTGCTCGGTGCCGGTATCAGTGATGCGCTCACGCGTGGCCAGTATGCGCACCAGTGGGTGCAGGACGGCGCGCAGGCTTTGGCGCTGGCGCTGCACGAAACCTTTGACCTGCTGGTGCTGGATCTCGGTCTGCCCGGCATGGACGGGCTGACGGTACTGCGTCGTTTGCGTGAGTCGGGGCAGGCCTCTGCCGTGCTGGTCATCAGCGCACGCAACCAGTCCAGCGACCGCATCGAAGGCCTTAACCTGGGTGCGGATGATTACATCAGTAAACCGTTTGAGGTAGACGAACTGCTGGCGCGCATCCGTGCGCTTGAGCGACGCCTGGCCGGTCATCAGCGCAACATCCTTGAAAAAGGCCGGCTGCAGTTGTGGCTGGATACCCGCGAAGTACGGCTTGATGGCCAATCGGTGGACCTGCAGCGTCGCGAATACATGCTGCTGCGGCGCTTGATGGAGTCGCCGTCTGTCATCCATACCCGCGGTCAGCTCGAAGGCGTGCTGTATGGCGCGGAGGGCGATGTGGAGAGCAATTCGGTGGACGTGCATGTGCACCACCTGCGCAAAAAACTGTTTTCCGATGTGGTCAAGACCATCCGCGGTGTGGGCTACCGGCTGGGGAAGGTGGACTGAACCCGTCCCTCCCCTTGCGCCTTACTTCTGCAGCTTCTTCTCTACCTTGGCCAACAGTTCATTGACCTCTTTGCGACGGCCTTCATCAGCCAGCGCACGACCCTCGCGGGCGGGCGCCTGCAACGCTTTTTTCAAGGCCTTTTCAGCGCCCTCATAGTCGCCGCTGCGGAAGAGGAAATCACCATAAAAATAATTGGAGTCGATACCGTTGGGGTTGATGGACAGACCCTTTTTCAGCAGTTCTGCCGCTTTGCGGTCGTCACCGAAACCGATGGGCCAGCCCGGCACCTGATAGTAAAGCGAACCGAGGCTGGTGTAGGCAGATCCGTCCAGGGCAGACGAGTTGATGGCCAGCGCATCTTCAAATGACAGCTTGGCATCCTTGACCAGTGACAGCGCACCCAGACCGCCTTTCAGACCCGCATAGCTGGACTCGATGATGCCGTGCCAGATCAGCACGGCCGCATCCTGCGGATGCTGGGCTTTGACGCGCGCAGCCTCTTTGTTGAGCTTTTCCATCGCCTCTTCCTGCTCTTTTTCGGGCATGCGGTATTTGATGTTTTCCCAACTGCTGCGGATGCGTTGCACATCCTCCGGCGCACCGGCCTGTGCGGCCGTGAAGACTGAAAGACCCAGAGTCACTGTCGTGAGGGCAAGCGTCACGTGTTTGATGAAAGCAGATGTCATGTTGAAGATTCTCCGTACGGAATATGGATCGGTTTTTATCGGGGCATGTATTTGCGGATGACCGCCAACTGCCCGCCTATGGCGCCGTCGGTGATGGCGGAGCGTATGCGATTGATGAACACAAACAGTTTTTCAGGCCAGCCGATCACCATCTCGTTTCGGTCACTGTGCAGAAATTCGATGAAGAGATCGGCCACATGTTCCGGTGTATCGGCTTTGGTTTTAAGGGCGTTGTTCATGTTGACCACCGCAGCCGTGTTCAGCGATGTCTGCGTTGCGCGCGGTGCGAACCAGCGAACACGCAAGGGCGTGTCGGACAGTTCGCGGCGCAGTGCCTGTGTGAAACCACGCAGGCCGAACTTGCTGGCACAGTACGTGGAAAACCCGGGGTAGCCGATGTCACCGAATACCGATCCGATATTGATGATCTGAGCATCAGCCCTGCCCAGCAGCGCTGGCAACACCTGTTGTACCAGCAGCATGGGCGAGACCAGATTGGTCTGGATGATGTGCTCGATGCGCTGCGCCGTCTGCGTTTCAAATGAATGAAACTCGCTGGTGCCTGCATTGTTCACCAGCATGCTCCAGCGTTTGTCAGCCCCCACGGCTTGCGCGACTGCGTCGCGACCGCTCTGTTCATTCAGGTCTGCCACCACATAGGCAACAAAACACCCCGGATGCGCTGCGCGCAGGGAGGTCTGCAATGCTTGCAGTCGGCTTTCATCGCGCCCAACCAGCAGAGCCGGGTGTCCCTCATGCACCAGCGCATGCGCCAGTGCCTGACCGATGCCACCAGCCGCACCGGTGATGACTGCACCGCCCGCTTGTGATCCGTTGACCTGTGCCAGTTCGCTCATCATGCCACCTCAGCAAAGACAGGCTCTTCATACTCGGGCAAACCACGGAACACATTACCGTACAGGCGATAGAACGCATGCGCGCAGTGAATGATCTCGGTGCGGTCCTGTTCGCTTTGCACGCCGTTCATGAGCTTTTCAAAAAACTCGACATGCTCGAGATCCAGACTGCCGTGTGAACGCAGATAACTGAATGCGTTGTCCGGCAAGCCCAATGTGTCCTGGATGCGATCGGCTGCAGCAGTGGCAATCGAGGTACTGGTACCTTCGAGCACATGCACCATTCCAAAAAATCCCATCGGATTTTTGCGGTCCACCTGATGGTAGGCAAATGCCACCATCAATTCGGCGGGCAGGTCAGGGCGACTGTTGCGCACGGCCTCTTTGTCCCCGCCGCAGGCAGCGATGTCATTCAGTATCCACTCTTCGTGACCCACTTCTTCTTCGATGTAGTGGGCTAGCGCCTCGCGGATGGGCGAGTACGCAACTGATTCGGACAGCCTCGAGCCGGTTGCCATCAGCAGGGGCACGGTGTGCCGCACATGATGATAGGCCTGCGTCAGGAATGCGATGTACTGCTTGAGCGTAATACGCCCCTGCATGGTGTCCACGATGATGGGCGCTGTAAAAAGCCCCTGTCGACTTGTCTCTGTCTCACGCTGCAATTGTTTGAAAAACATGTTGACTCTCCCAAGCGTCATGCTTTGAATGCATCGGCAAATGCGTGCTCGATGCGTTGTCGCAACGGTCGGCCATTGGCAGTGGCCAGCCCGTTTGCATAAGTGAAAGGCTGCTCGCTGATGCACCAGTCGCGCACCTGCGCATAATCGGGCAACGCCGCATTGGCGCGCTCGACCATCGTCTGGATATCGGCTCTTCTATCCGATGCGACAGCCAGGACCATCACCGCGCGCAGATGCGCCTGTCCATCGCCCAGAACCACCACCTGTCGGAACAGGCCGCTGTCCACCAACAGGCGCTCGGGCCATTCTGGCGATACATTGCGACCGAATGACGTGATCAGCACATGTTTGCGCCGTCCGATGATCTGCAGAAAACGCTGACCGTCTTTCTCAAGCCAGCGACCGATGTCACCGGTCAGAAAGCGTGAGCCGTTTTGCCGGTCCGGCGCCGCATCGTTGGCATCATGTGCGGCGGTGCCGCCTGCCATCATCGTCCCTGCTGTTGCCTGTCCCAACACACCGGCACATGAGCGACCTTCCACCCATACTTCGCCGTCCTCTGTCAGTCCGACCGACAAGCCCGGCAGGGGTGTGCCCACGGTGCCCGGCATGTCGGCATCCGGACCGTTCAGACAGCACACCGATGCGCATTCGGTCAGGCCATAGCCCTCATATACCGGAAGCCCCATGCGGCGTGCTGCATCCAGTACCGCCATCGGGGTCGGAGCGCCGCCGACAGCGACAAATTTCAGGGTGCGGACAGCCGACAGCAAGGTGTTGTCAGCCTGTATCGCACCGACCATCGCATGCAACATCTGCGGCAACAGGATGATGCTTTGTGCGCCATGTTTTTCGATGGCCCGCAGGCAGGCTCGCGCATCAAATTCGCTGGACCCTTTCAGGCCCACGTCTGACAGTGATGGCGTGACCACCCGCATGCCCATGGCCAGCGGCGCATGCACACCGGCAATGTTCTCCAGCAAGACAGCCAGCGGCAGCAGGTTCAGGTGAATCTTGATCTGAAGTGCTGACAGGCGTTCAACCAGCGAGCGGGCAGTCAGTTGCTGTTGTTCCCATGTCAGGCAGATGCCTTTGGGTTGACCGGTGGTACCCGAGGTGAAGGTGATTTTCTGGGTGCCGGCAGGAAGGGTGGCGGGGGCGTCACCTCGCTCTGGCGCACCTTCGCCGAATAGCCCGGGCCAGACCTGATCCACTGCACGAATGTCGCCATTGATCAGCACCTGCGTGATGCCTGCCTGTGCGCAGACATGCTCGATTTGCCCGCGTGTAAAAAAGCCGGGAACGGGAACCAGTGCCCGTCCAGCCTTTGCTGCTGCCAGATCTGCAATGATCCATGCCGTGCTGTTGTCGCCAGCCAGTGCAAGAGGGGCGCCAGACTTCTCACTGCGCAGTCTGTCCGCCAGAGCTTCGACTGCGAGACTGATCGCGCGGCCGTTCAGTACATGCCCGCTGCCGTCATCCAGACACGCCGAGTCAAGCCAGTACTGCATGGGTTCCACGAAAAGGAGTCTGTTCACGGGCACGCAGCGCCACATAACCCAGCGTGATGCTGCCTGTCATGATGCTGGGCCGGGTGTCGTAGTAGGTACCCCAGCTTGCACCGCCATCCGGCAAGGCTGCGGGGTCTGCGGCACCCAGTTCAATGGTTTTGACGTCCAGCCGGTCGAATGAATTGAGCAGGCCGCGAGTGGCGGTAAACACCACCCATGAAAAACCCTGCTGATGCAGGTGCACGATGGCACGTGCGATCAACTGACGGGCAGAGCCTGCGTGGATGGCGGCCAGATTGCCGACCTCGACCAACCATTGGCGGCGAACGTCAGCGCCCAACTTCTTGCTGATCCACGTCTCGATAGGGGCGTTGCCGTACTGTTCAACAAACAGCGGACCCGATGCACCGCCGGTGTAGCCCAGTGCGGCCAGCCATTGACCATCTTTGCCCTTCCAGCCCAGCAGCGTGTCGGCAAAATGGCTGACAGTCGCCCCGTAGGTGGTGCGGAACACACCAGCGATGAAGGATTCCAGTGTTGCCCGTTCCGGGTGGGCGCGATCGACAACGCAAAACTGCGTCTGTCCGGATGGTGTTTGGTCGCTGTGCAGCATAAGACCCCCTGTGTTCATGGTGCGAACAATACGGGGGCTCAATTAACGCAACATTAAGGTATGAAGACTTAAAACCGCTGAAAATGGGTGTTTTGTGTGCGGCGTGGCGTGTTTTGCGGCGTGGTTTGGCGTGGCGGGGTAGTGTTGCGACCGCCGGTTCCGCCGGGATTTCCACCAACGAGGCCCGTTTCACACCTTCATGGGTTGCGACAGTATCCACAGCCCCCATGTGGTCAGGGCCATCATCCACACCAGCATGGGAAGCTGGCTCAGAAGCACCGCCCGCTGCGTGGTGTGTATCTGGCATGCCTGCCAGTGCGACACCAGTACGCCGCCCAGATGGCCGGCCACGATGAGGGCTACCTGCAGATGCCACACGCTGTCTGTTTCCAGCATGATGGGTGCCCGCAGCAGACTGGCGGTGCCCAACAGGTTCCAGCCCTCTCCCAGCGGATCTGACAGCAGATGGATGAGGTTGGGCCCCTCGCTCAACAGCAGCGGAAAATAATGCGCGACGTGATAGCCGAGCACCAGCGGCAGAAGCGCCAATGCGGCCAGGGACATGTCGTACGAGAAAGGATGCGTGACTGGTGCAGCGTAGCGGCTGGCTGCCACCATGAGTGCCATCAGCGCGAAATAGGCAAAGGGCATGAGCAGCCACGCCACCATTTCTGCATTCCGGTATGTTTCAGAAAGCGCCGCCAGAATGGCCAGCGGGTTGGTGCTGTTTTGCGGAAACAGGTTCAGCAGCAGTTTCCACAATTCGGTTGCCCACGGCACCGATTCTTTGAGCGCATCAAATTCGGTTGAAGCAAGCATGGCGCAGATCAGCATCTGTGCGGCCATGCTGATGGGCGACATCAGGCGGCTTGGGCCGTGAGTGCCGGAGGAACTGTCGCTGGCACTCTTGCTGCTGCCCTTATCCCGTCCGCGCAGCCTGCTGGCATGTTCGAACAAGGCTGAGAAGGTGTCGAACTGCCGGAACCAAACCTGAGGGCCGCTGATGAGGCTGACGATCAGCCACAGGGCGGTGTAGGCAGCCAGAAAGATGCTGAGTCGTTGTGGCGACGCGTGGCCGAACAACTCAAGCTCAATCAGCAGCATGTAAGCTGCAAATGCGGGCCATGCAGACAGTGTGTTCAGCGGTGTGGAATTGCCAGCTGGCGACTTGCGCACAGCGCACCACAGCTGCGCAGCACACCACCACGGATTGAGCAGTTGGTAATTTTTTCCTGCAAATGCGGCGATGTAAAAAAAGCCGAGCAGAAAATAAATCCAGAACCATGTCATGCTGAAATTGCTGGGCGCATGTTGCGAGCCAAACCATCCGCTGACCATGGCCAACAACATGAGCATCGAGTTCAATACCATCCATGCATACGTGGCGGGACTGAACGTGGATTCGGGATTGAAGGCGTCGACCGGATGATGCATCGCCGTTGAAGCACCTACCGCTGGCCGTTTCCACAGCAAGACCACAAACGACAGCAACAACGCTGCGCAGGCCCCGCCACCATAGAGCCAAAATGGCAATGGCAACGTGAACCGTTGCCCGAAGCCATGCGCCAACGCAGAACCCGATGTGAACAGCAAGGCCATCGCAATGAGGATGATGGATGTTAACGGAGTTAACGTCGAGCGATCTGATGTTAACGGCGTTAACTCCGTCAACGCTGTCTGCGTTTTCAGGATCGATGTTACCGCTGATGGCACCGATCTGTCAGGATGTAGTGCTGGCGTCGGGTTCACGGCATCACTTCCAGGATCAGCACGGTGCGGTGACCGTTGTGCGTTTCCAGTTCGAAGCGACCGCTGCGTGTGGCTTTGAGCGTCATCGCACCTGGTTCTCCCGGTTTGAGTTTCAGTTTGATGTCGTAGCCGTGCAGATGCAATTCCTCGGCCTTGTTACTGCTGATGCGCAGCATCACATCCGCACCTTTGCGTGTTCGCAGTCGCTGTACGGGGCCCGCTACCGGCAAAGCCAGCGCATATTCGCCACCCGCATCCGCGAGCGTCACAACGTTTCCGCCCATCAAAGCATTCATGTCCGTCTGCGCCAAAGCATAAGGCGGGACGGACATGCTGGTGGCGAAAACTGCTGCCAACACGGCAGCAGTGCTCAGTCGACGGATTATCGGTTGGTTACGCGTTCCCACATCTGCAGATACACTTCGGCCGAATCGTATAGGGCGTTGATGGCTTCCTTGCCCCCGATTGTCCGTACTTCTTCAACAAAGTCAGCCTTCAAACCGTAGTTGGCCTGACCATCCTTGTTGACATCATATACGCGCTTGCCGCTTTTCTGCTGACTGAATTTGATGGGCGTCGCATTGGCAAATTTCGGATCTGAGAAGGCCTCACCTTCAAACAGCGTGAAAGGATATTTCACGATGTTCTTGCCGGTGGGGCCTGCCTGCGAACCTAAGCCGTTGGTATCCGCACCGTAGCCCATTGCAAACTGGTACTTGGCACTGGAGAGCTTCTTGAAAGCGCCCAATTGGTTGACCCAGCCTTCGCCATTGCCGTGGTAGGGGTAAATGATGCCGCCCACGTCAAAAATCTTCTTGGCCTGGTCTTCGCTGATGCCGCCATGGCCACCGTGCGTGGACACCACCGGGTAGGCGGGCTTCTGTGCTGCAGCCAGATTCAACAGGTCGGTCTTGATGGTCAATTCCAGGTGGTCCACCTCGATGATGACCTTCTTTTCCATCAGGCGGCGGAAAGCGTATTCACCAATCGGCGTCAGGCCGCGCGAATTGCACTGCTTGCCTTCTTTGTAGACCGGGATCCGGCCTCCGGTCTGCGCCAGGATGGCCTGGCTCAGAGGATCGCTGCCGATACCGGGCGCTGCAGTACCCATGTTGGCACCTGCGCCATAGACATATTTCTGCTCGGGGCAGTCATAGGTTTTCCAGAACTCGCCGGTGTCCAGGAAGTTGCCGCCGTTCAGCACCAGACCGTCAAAAATACCGTTGCCGCCCAGTGCGTTGTTGAACTCGTGAATGGGGAACATCTGACGCACGCCACGGTTGTAGAGGCGGTCGATTTCTTTGTCGATGCTCTCGCGGGTGCAGCCGTCAACGCCATTGCGGTAGGTACAGTTGAACAGGTGGGAAATCTCGATGCCCAGCACCACAGCCAGCTTGCCATCGTTGATCACCTTGCGGGCTTCTGCCGGGGAGGTGACGATGCGGAACCAGCCTTTGCCAGGGCCGCCATATTGGGCGTCGATGTAATTCTGGATGGCATAGGTCTCGTCGATCTGGGAGACAGCGCTGTCCATTTCATTGCAGTTGGCGTTGGGTGTGCCCTTGCTGCTGGCTACCAGACGGCACAGCACTTCGTTTTCCACGAGGTTGTTCACGAACAGGCGCAGGCCTGACTGCCATGAGCGCTCCAGCCATTTCCAGTACAGGCCTTCATGGCTGAGCGAACGGGGTGCGGGCCAACTGTTGAATGTGGGCCAGCCTTGGGTTTCGTGCGTATCGGTGGGGCTGCCGGACAGGAAGTTGTTGACGATGTCCATGCGGCCCTGTTCGCCGTGCTTTTCCTTGCAATCGCCCAGTGCGTGCGTCACACCGAATTTGTGCGTAGGTGAGCCCCAGTGCACGCCACCGAGGAAGTGCTGGGTGGTCAGGTGGTTGTGCACGTCGGCAAAGCCGACGGCGGGCTTGTCCACGCCGTTGCCCTTGAAGGTCTGACCCTCCAGGTTGGTGGTGATTTCGGGGTAGTCGGTACAGCCGCTGGTCTTCACCAGTTTGAAGGCGGTGGCGTCGCCACGGTCAGCAGCGGGCTTGAGCACCAGCTTGCCGGCGGTGTCGATGCTTACGCGCTGGCTATTTTCATCGGAAACCCAGCTGAACACTTCCTTGCCTGACTCCTGCAGGGAGAAGATGACGGAGTCCGATGGTGTGGTCTGTGTGCCAATGGTACCGCCAGCCGACGTTACAAATGCGCTGTCAGCCGTGAACAGCAGATATTTGCCCAGTTCACTGGGTTTGAGGAAAAGGGGGCTGGCCATGCTGGCGGTGGGTGCGCTGGCTGTCCATGCGCCGGTGGAGTCCTTTTTGGCAAACTTGCCGTTGGCAACCGACTGCAGTGCCCAGCACTGGTTGGCCACGTTGAAACGGTTCTGTACCGAATCGTCCACCGCTGGCAGATTCGCTTCCGAAGCCTGAAGGTTCGAGGTTGCCGTGGTGCTCGCGACGGAGCCTGTGTCCGTGTTGCCACCCAGACAGGCCGCCAGAGGAACCAGCAAGGCCAGCGACAACGCCTGAGCGAGGCGGCGGGGGGTGAAGACCTGGGTGCTTCCAGCGTTTGTGTGGGATTGTGTGGTCATGGCGGTTCCGAAGGAGAGATATTTCTCCTTGATACCTGCCGGTAACTTGTTTTGGATTCACAGACACTCCGCCGAACTGACCGTGGGCAAGGGCAGCGATGCGGCCGCCGTCACATTCACCACGGCGGGCACGCGACTGAAGCTGCTGACAAAGATCGGGTTGTAACCACCGACCACCACTTCCAGAGATTGTCCGGTTCCCAGCTTCACTGAAATGCCCGGCAGGGGAATCAGCTTGGTGCCATAGCCTTTGAGCGGCGTAACCTGCTCATGCAGTAGACTGCGCGTCGTTGATGCGCCATTCACTGTTTTGAGCACCAACCCGGCATACAGCACCGGGTCCGGCGTTGACGGTCCCGCGGCGGTGACGCCCAGCAGTACCTGCGGTGTACCGATCAGGCATTTGCCGGGCACATTCACACCGGGCAGGTTGATGGGGAATGTGGCAATACCGCCCATCATGTCCAGCGCGGCCAGAGGCGTTCCGCCCAGTCCCGTGGGGGCCGTTGCGCTGGCCGTGACCATCTGCGGGCCTTCGACGCTTGAAAGGCTGGAATTGCCCGGTACCTTGACGCGGCCAGCCGATGCGAGGGTAGGCATGGCTACTGCGGTGGGGTTGTCCGTGCCGCCCGCATCCAGTACAGCCGTGATGGTGGGGAAAGGGCTGGGCGACTTGCCCAGAAAGGTCGGCGAGACGGCTTGTTCAATGCCGTAAATGTGCTCCACCAGAAACTGCACCATCAGGTCTTTGATGTTGATGATGCAACGACCGGTGGCGGTTTCATATTGGCCTACGGGGCAGCCTGTGGCGGCGGTTTTCAGCCAGATGCGCGACTCGTTGAAGGAATACTTGCCATCCTTGACGGCAGGTGGCTCCTGCAGGTTGAGGCTGGCCAGCGAGTGCCCGTATTTGGCAAAAAGCATTTTGCCGTTCGGGTTCACGCGGTAATAGCACTCATAATTCCAGATCGATTCATTGATATTGAACAGCACATCGCGCAGGCCTTGCACGAAGAAGGCAGGCACGCTGCGCAGTGTCATCAGTCCGTCGATGGACGTGGTGCGACCATTGTCGCAATAGGCAACTGCACCATGCGCACCCAGTGTGGCCACCGTGTTGGCATTCACGTTGCCGGTGGTGTTGGCATCGGCCAGACCCTGCAGGATGAAATCGGGGTAGCGTCCCCGGTTGCTCTCGGCGCCGCCTGCGACCAGACCATTGAGATAGGTACTTTTTGGCACACCGTTGGTGTTCAGGCTGTAACGCAGGTCGTACCAGGTGCCGCCGGGCATCATCACGTCAACACGCCGGTCAACGGCCACGCCCATCAGTTGGTAGGCGCCGCCATAGCTGCGGCCGATGCTGGCAATCACCGGGTCTGCGCGGCCATCTTTTTGCCGGTAGGCCAGATGGGGCAGGTTCTGCTCGGCCCAGTTCAGCACAGCTTTGAAGTCTTCGCCTTCCTTGGCCGGGTCCATGATGTTGACCTGGCCTTCCGATTCGCCATGACCGCGCTGGTCGTAGGAGATGACATACCAGCCGGGGCGGCCTGCCACCACGGGAGCCTTTACGTTGTAGAGCATTTGCATAGCGTCCAGATTGATTTCGGACGTCTGCGTGGCTTCTTCAAAATCCAGTGATGTGACACGGCTGCCACCAAAACCATGCGAATGCAGCAGCAGGGGAATGGCAGCACCGGCTGCAATCCTCGGTACGAATACAGTTGCTGCAATCCGGGTGCCGTCGGGTGAATTGATGAGTACATCGAACTTGTAAGGCACCGGTTCTGCGCTGGCCCCCGGCTCCTTGGCCGTGAAGCCGCCGGTGCCTGAGGCGCTACTGGCTGAAAGCGGAGTGCCGCTGCTGTTGGTGGTACTGCTGGTGGTGGCTGTGGTGGACGCTGCAGGGCTGGATGCGTTGTCGCCACCCATGCAGGCCGCAAGCAGCCAGATGAGTGGAGCCACGGCCGCACGTGCAAGGGCTCGCCTAAGATGGTTGTGATCTGGCGAATGCCGCCCGGTCAGGGTGTTCTTGCCCATCTTGTCTCCTCTGCGCCCAGTGTTCTTGCGGGGCCCGATCTCGCGCAACCGTCCACCTGCCGCGTATTTGCGGTTTGGCGGCGGTATGCGTCGTCCGCTGATTTGTTTCCGGCTTTTTCGTTTCTTTTCCGTTGCCTGCAGGTTACACCGAGCGGAGCAGGCATGCGCATACAAAGGGGTTACCAAGGGGGCATGCCCCCCATCCGTCACGACTGTTTACAGTTCTGGAACGGACCGCGCTTGCCGCAGCTTTCGCCAGCGCACGGGCAGACCGTCTTTGGGGATGGGAAGGGACGTGTAGTCCACAGGCATCACATAGTCGTTATCCACGCTCCAGCGGAAATTCAGCAGCAGGTGATGCAAGATGGCTTTGACCTGCATGCCCCCGAAATGAAGACCGATGCATTTGTGCACGCCGCCGCCGAAGGGCAGCCACTTGAACGGATGCTGACGGTCTTCCGCGCGGCCTGCCGCAAAGCGCTCGGGGTCGAATCGCTCGGGCTTGCTCCATGCATCCGGCAGGTAATGCGTCAGATAGGGGCTGACAGCAACCATCACACCTTTGGGCAGCAGGTGCCCCCTGAATTCGGTGTCACGGGTCATACGGCGCGGTATCACCGGCACCGGAGCACACAGGCGCATCGACTCTTTCATCACCAGCCCGATGCCTTCCAGTTTCTCCAGGTCCTCCCAGCGCAGCGGGTTGCTGCCAAGCGTCCGACTTTCTTCGCGCAGACGCTCCTGCCATGCGGGGTGCTTACCCAGGTAGTACATCATGTTGGTCAGCGTGATGGTGGTGGTATCGTGCGCAGCCATTAGCACAAAAATCATGTGGTTTATCACATCCTCATCGCTGAACTGTTCGCCGGCCTCGGTTTTGGAATGGCAAAGACGGCTGAACAGGTCGTTGGTCTGCGAGGCGCGTTTGTGCGGCAGTTGCTCGCGAAAATACGCTTCCAGCACTTTGCGACCTTGCAGTCCCTTGTGCCAGCGGGTGCCCGGCAGACCAAACCGCACCAACCCGGTTCCTGCGCGTACGCAGTCCAGAAAAGCCGTGTTCAGGCGATCTGCGTCAGCGCCGGGCTCTTGCCCCAGAAACACTTCCGAGCCGAGGTTCAAGGTCATCAATTTGAGCCGATGGAACATCTGCAGTGCGTTGTCGTCTTTCCATGTGGCAGCATCGCGCGCAATCAGGGGTTGCATCTCGGCCAGATAGCCTTGAAGTGCGGCATTGGTGAATGCACCCTGCATGATGTGGCGATGCAGTTTGTGCTCATCAAAGTCCATCAGCATCAGGCCGCGGTTGAAGAACGGACCGATCAGCGGAATCCAGCCTGCGCTGGCAAAACGCTTTTCACGGTCCATCAGCACAAACTCGTTGGCATCCGGTCCCATCAGCAGGATGATGCGCATGCCGAAAATATCGAGGTCCACAATCTCGCCAAATTTGCGATGCAGCTTGAGCAGAAACTCATGCCCGTTCTGCGTGAAATTCAGCGTGTCACCCACCAGCGGCAAACTGCTATGGTGGGGAATGGGCCGGTGTACCGGCGTGGCGGGATGGGGCGCAGTGGCTGCGGTCTGCATGGCTTGTCTCCTCTGCGTGGGCGCGCTGGGCGCTGCCGTTTTTTCCGAGTATGCGTCAGCGCGCTGCGTCTGTCATCGGTAATTTACGTGGGCATCCGACATTTGTTTTGGCATATCGAGCCGGTTCATCTCACAGCAACCTGCCGATTTCCCAGCAACGCGCGCCGCGTTGCAGGTTTCGACAGCGCCTTGATCCACCAGTCCAGCGCCTTGCCAGGCGTCTGCTTGGGCGCATCGCGCCACACGCATTGCAGTGCGGCCTTGCGCTCGGCGCGCTCCACGCGCTTTTCTACCAGCAGCCCCGATTCAATCCACGGACGTGCCATGGGCTCGGGCAGAAAACCGACGCCCAGGCCTTTGACCTGCGCCATCAGCTTGCTGCGCATATCGGGGACGGTCAGCACCGGTTGTCCTCCCAACAAGCCCACGGTTTGCCCTTTACCCTGATTGACCGAGTCGGCCACGGCCACCGCTCGCACGCTTTGCAGTATGTCATCTGACAAGGGTTCACAGGAGCTGGCCAATGGATGAGTGGGCGCTACGGCAAATACAAAGCGCATGGTGCCCAAGGGAAACCCGCGCAGGCGACCGGTTGCTCCCACCTCCGCACTCACACCGACGGCAAGGTCGGCAAGCCCGCTGTTGACCGAAGCCAGCGTGCCCGACAGCGTCTCTTCACGGATGCGCAATTGCGTGGGAGGGTTCAGGGCATGGAAGCTGTCGCACAGATCGAGCACCACCTCTGCGTTGATGATGGTGTCAATCGCGATGGTCAGGACTGGCTCCCAGCCTGTGGCAACCCGTTTCACGCGGCGCGCCAGAGCGTCAATTTCATTGAGTATCGATTCGCTGTCGTCCAGGAGCACCTGCCCTGCGTCGGTGAGATGTGCCTGCCGCGAGCGACGGTCAAACAGCAGCACATCGAGCGCTTCTTCAATCTGGCGTACCCGGTAGGTCAGTGCGCTGGGGACTACGTTCAACTGCCGCGCTGCCGCGGCAAAGCTGCCCTCTGCGGCAATGCGACGGATGAGGTCGAGATTTTCCGGGGTGAGCAGCGTGTGGGCGGGACTGTTCAACATGCGGGTGTTTTCCATCATTCAAAAAATTTGAATGATGCTATCAAATTGCAAGCAGCACAGCGATCTCTTGCTTGCCTAACATCCAGTGTCCGGTTTGTGCTTTTCACCACGCCGGTTGTCAGGCAGTTTTTTTGTTTGTTCTTTTGTTTTTCGTTTGTTTGTTGCACAGGTACCCGCTTCAGACGTAGGTGCCCTGTATGCATCACAGGAGTTGCATCATGCTTGCCATCAGAAAATCAGCTGAGCGCGGTCATGCCAATCACGGTTGGCTGGACACCTACCATTCCTTTTCATTCGCGGGATACTACGATCCGCGTTTCATGGGCTGGGGCAACCTGCGTGTCATCAATGAAGACCGCGTCGCACCCGGAACAGGCTTTGGCATGCACGGGCACCGCGATATGGAAATCATCACCTACATCAAGTCAGGTGAGCTGGCTCACCGCGATACGCTGGGCAATGTGGAAACCATACCGGCCGGCGATGTGCAGCGCATGAGCGCTGGCAGTGGCATACGCCACAGCGAGTTCAATCACATGCCCGACCAAGAGGTGCATCTGTTCCAGATCTGGATTGAGCCGTCTGCTACCGGTATCGAGCCGGGATATGAGCAGCAAAGTTTTGCAAGCGACAGTCGGCACGGTGTCCTTCGCCTGCTGGTCTCACCTGACGGACGGGAGGGTTCGATGCGCATGCACGCCGATGCATCGCTGTACATGGCCCGCCTGAAAGCAGGTGACCAGATTGTGCAAGCGCTCAATCCGTCCCGTAAGGCGTATCTGCATCTGATGTCCGGCGGTTTGACCGTCAACGGTATCAGTCTGTCGGCTGGAGACGCCGTGATGGTTGCAGACGAAACGCAACTGAAGCTTGATGGGGTTGCTGGCGAAGAGCCTGCCGAGATTCTGCTGTTTGATCTGGCTGCGGCCTGATCATTCCAGTTTTTGATCATTCAAATTTTTTCAAGGAGAAGACATGTCCAAGATCGTTGTAGTGTTCCATTCCGGATACGGCCACACCCTTAAAATGGCGCAAGCCGTTGCCGCCGGTGCAGGTGCCAACCTGTTGCCGATTGACGCAGATGGCAATCTGCCTGACGGTGGCTGGGAAGCGCTCGACGCGGCTGATGCCATCGTGATGGGCAGCCCCACCTACATGGGGTCCGTCAGCTGGCAATTCAAAAAATTTGCAGATGCCAGCAGCAAAGCGTGGTTTACGCAAAAATGGAAAGACAAGGTGTTTGCCGGGTTCACCAACAGTGCGTCCATGAACGGCGACAAGCTCAGCACCTTGCATTATCTGTTCACGCTGGCCATGCAGCACGGCGGTGTCTGGGTGGGAACCGGCATGATGCCGTCCAACAGCAAGGCCGCGACCCGCAACGACATCAACTATGTTGCCTCTTCAAGCGGTGCGATGGCTACGACGCCATCGGATGCGGGTGTGGACGAAATGCTGCCCGGCGACCTGGAAACAGCCAAGCTGTTTGGTGAGCGGGTCAAAGCAGCAGTTGCCCGCTGGGCGAGGTAATCGGTAGCGCCAGCATCGCCTGCATCTGCGCGACAGGAAACCTGTTGCGCAGACCCGGTGCAGGAATTGTGCAGTGCGTCTGGAGATTGGCGCGCCCGCCAGGAATCGAACCTGGACCGCAGCCTTCGGAGGGCTGCATGATATCCATTTCAACACGGGCGCATGTGGGTCGGAGGTTACGGGCATCTGCCTTGTTGAACCGATATGCAGAGGGTTCAGCAGCTACCTTTCAGAGGATGCGGCGGCAAGGCCCGCAGCATCAGGTCGCCCCGTATAACTTTCGACAGCCCACTATTGTAAAGCCAAAAGCGCACCTGTGGGGAACCGGGGTCCCCCACCCGGTGGCTGTCACCTGCCGATGGCTGCCGCAGTGCCGCTGGCGTTGTCTGCGCTGCGTCTCTTGCGTGCGCGGATGTTGAGCAATTCAACACACAGCGAGAACGCCATGGCGCTGTACAGATAGCCCTTGGGAATGTGCAGTCCCCAGCCTTCGGCAATCAGGGCCATGCCCACCATCATCAGGAAGGACAAGGCGAGTACTTTCACCGACGCATGCCGTTCGACAAACTCGCCGATCGATTTGGCCGCGAACAGCATCACACCGACCGACGCGATGACGGCAGCCACCATGACGCTGATCTGGTCAACCATGCCCACGGCGGTAATCACGCTGTCCAGCGAAAACACGATATCCAGGATGCC
>SXZD01000085.1 GCA_005788065.1 Burkholderiales bacterium | reverse complement strand
GCAATGCCGCAATGTTACCAAAGTATGTGTGACATCCGGCAGACAGTATTCTTTCAATTTCGTTCACATTGCGCATTGAACAAGGATGACCCGCCGCATGGATATTGAAGTCAACGGCCGATTCATGAACCTGCCCGATGGCAGCACCGTTGCCCACCTGCTCGACACCATGGAGCTGACGGGCAAACGCATCGCCATCGAGCGCAACCGTGAAATCATTCCCAAAAGCCAGTATGCTCACACCGTTCTGGCGCACGGCGACCGACTGGAAGTGGTGGTGGCCGTAGGCGGCGGTTAAATCTATCAGGCAGGACTCCCACGTGAAAACAGAAACCTCCGCAGACAACTGGAGCGTTGGTCAACGCAGCTTCAACAGCCGCCTGCTGATCGGCACCGGCAAATATGCCAGCCTGCAGCAGACGCGCGACGCGGTTGTGGCCAGCGGAGCCGAAATTGTGACCGTGGCCATCCGCCGCACCAATATCGGACAGAACCCGGGCGAACCCAGCCTGCTGGATGTGCTGCCGGCATCTGAGTTCACCTACCTGCCCAACAGTGCGGGGTGTTACACGGCCGAAGACGCGGTGCGCACGCTGCGCTTGGCCCGAGAACTGCTGGACGGTCACAATCTGGTCAAACTTGAGGTGCTCGGCGACCCCAACAACCTGTATCCCGACATGGAACAGACCCTGTCTGCCGCCAAAACACTGGTGCAAGACGGCTTTGATGTCATGGTCTACTGCAGCGACGATCCGATTGCGGCCCGCAAGCTCGAAGACATCGGCTGCAAGGCCATCATGCCCCTGGCCTCGCTCATTGGTTCCGGCATGGGTATCCTCAATCCTTGGAACATTCAGCTCATTCTTGAAAAAGCCACGGTGCCGGTCATTGTGGACGCCGGGGTCGGTACAGCCTCCGATGCTGCCATTGCCATGGAAATGGGCTGCGCCGGTGTGCTGATGAACACGGCAGTCGCCAAAGCGCGCGACCCGGTGCTCATGGCCCACGCCATGAAACTGGGCGTACAGTCGGGCCGCATGGCATGGCTGGCCGGCCGCATGCCTAAAAAACTCTACAGTGCGAGTCCGTCCTCGCCGGTAACTGGCGTCATCTCCTCAAGCACGTGAGCCTGACCGCTGACGACCGTCCTTTTGAAGACTTCCATTCCCGACATCCTCCATTTCCCTCTTTTTTCAACGTGAACCACTCTTCAGAACCATCGCCGGACAACGCCGGACAGACCGCCATCACGCAGTCAGACAGCACAGGGCCGGATCAGGGCATGACCTCGGAAAACACTGACTCCGATCTCACCCGCACCCACATCAAAAGTTTTGTACGCCGCCGCGGGCATATTTCGGACGCACAAAAACGTCACTTCGAAGCCAATCTTCCCCTGTGGGGCATTCCGTTTCAGACCAACGCACTGGATGCGGCAGCGATTTTCGGGCGACAGGCGCCTTGCTGGCTGGAAATCGGTTTTGGCATGGGTGAGACCACCGCCCGTATCGCCAGCGCTCATCCTGATGTGAACTATCTGGGCGTGGAAGTCTTCACTGCCGGTGTGGGTGCCCTGCTCAAGCGGATTGAGGAACAGAGCATCCGCAACATCCGCATCATCAACCACGATGTGGTGGAGGTGCTGCGCGACATGATTCCCGACGGCAGCCTGCAGCGCGTCATGATCTACTTCCCGGACCCGTGGCCCAAGGCACGGCACCACAAGCGCCGTCTGATACAGCCACCCTTCATCGCCAGCCTCGTACCCAAACTGGCCCCCGGCGGCATTCTGCATTGCGCCACCGACTGGGAGCACTATGCATTCCAGATGCTGGAGGTGCTCAGCGCAGAAAAGGGCCTGCGCAACACGGTTGCAGAGGGTTTCGCCCCCCGTCCGGACACACGCCCACTCACCAAATTTGAAAACCGCGGCATCAAGCTGGGTCACGGCGTTTGGGATCTGTTGTTTGAACGCATCTGACGCCCTGTAATGCAGGCGCCTTGAAGCCGAACAGTCCCTGAACCCGGCTTGCGCCGATCGGGTGTCGGAGCTCGCTGAATTGCAGGCCGGTCAGATCCGTCAGGACCTGAGAAGGTTCCAGGTAACCCTGCCCCGATCGGGCGGGTTCACCTGTCCGGGTCATCACGACTACCCCCTGATTCAGAGATAAAGGGGGGTACTGTCGCGATGTCCCATCATGGATAAACCGCCCAAACCATTGCCCCCGGCTTCAAACCTGTCAGCGCCCGCCAGCAACAACCCCGCAACGGCTCAACACACCCGGGCAGGCAGCCATCTGCTATTCACGGCGGGGTTGGGGCTGCTGGCCTGCCAGCTACCCCTGCTGGCCTGGCTTATGCTGCGCTCGCGCTTTGACGCCGAGCGCCTGCCCCTGACCGTTCCGTGGCTGGGGCAGCTGCACATCGACCCGGGGCATCATCTCTGGCTGTCTTTGGGTCTTACGCTGGCCGCAATTCTGCTGTGCCTGAACTGGCTTAAAAACCGGATCGTCGAACCCTTGGCCGTGGTGCGCGATCAACTCTGTCGGCTAAGTGCCAACCACTACGAGCCAGAGTCGCGTGTGGAGACAGGCAGCCAGGAGATCGCTGATATCGCCAATGCCTGCGATGCACTGCGTGTGCAATTGGCCCAGAGGGCCGCAGAACACCAGAAACTGGCATTTGAAGACGCGATGACGGGTCTGCATAACCGGGTGCGCTTTGTGCTGGATGTGGACCGGGTACTGGCGTCCAGTCTGAAACGCGTGGTCGTCATTGCCTGGCGTCTGGATCGGTTCAACTCACTGAACAGCATTCTGGGGTTTGCGGCCGGTGAACATCTGCTCAGGGCGCTGGGCTTGCGCCTCAAAACGCTGCTGCAGGACAGTATTTCTGTGGCCCGGCTCTCCAGTCACACGTTTGCCTGCGCGTTTGAACTGGACGAAGAAGGATGCCCGCAAGCACTGATCAACCGGGTACTGGACACACTGGCAGATCCGGTGCGTGTGTTTGGTCAACCGATAGAACTGACAGCGGCGTGCGGCGCTGCCATCAGTCCCCGGGATGGTCACGCAGCCAGCGACCTGACCCGCCGTGCCGAAATTGCACAGAACATTGCCAGCCAGTCGCGTCTGCGCTGGATCCTCTTCCAGAATCACTTTGAGGTGCAGTCGTCTGCCCGCCTGAACATGCTGTCGGAGCTCCGCGCAGCCCTGCAAACGCCGGGGCAACTGCAATTGTTCCTGCAACCGAAGTTGAATCTGTCTTCCGGCCGTATCGAGGAAGCAGAGGCTTTGCTGCGCTGGCAGCACCCGCAGCGCGGATTGGTCTACCCCAACGATTTCATTCCGTTTGCAGAGCAAACCGGACGCATACACGACATTACCCTGTGGGCCATTGAGGAGGCTGCGGGGCTGGTGGCCCGGTTGCAAAGTGATCGTCCGGTCCGCATCTCGGTAAACATATCGGCGATGGACCTGCATGAATCCGGATTTGCAGATGCGGTGGCAGCTGTCGTTGCACGCAGCCACATCGCTGCAGACCTGTTATGTCTGGAAATCACTGAATCATGGGCCATGGATCGCCCGGAACAGGTGCTGGAGACATTGGACAAGCTCCACGATCTGGGCGTCAAACTGGCGATTGATGACTTTGGCAGCGGCTACAGTTCGATGGCCTACATGAAGCGTTTTCCGGTCGATGAACTCAAAATCGACCGCAGTCTGGTGGCGGGTATCAAGCGCAACAGCGACTCGGAGACTATCCTGCGCTGCATTACCGACCTCGGTCATTCCATGGGCCTTACTGTCACAGCCGAAGGCGTTGAAACACTGGAAGAGTATGCCGCCGTCAAGGCCCTGTCGGTGGACTGCATACAAGGTTATCTGGTTGGAAAGGCCATGCCCATGGTCCAGTTCCGGCAGTTCCTGCAGCGCTTTGACAGCAGCCAGCTATTGCCGGCCGCTGAGGGATCAGATCGTCCAGCCCTGTCAAACCGTCCAACTCACCCAACCCATGTGGGCCGTCAGCAGCACAATCAAGCCGAACGCAATGCGATACCAGGCGAAAATGCGGAAATCGTGCGTGCTGATGTAACGCAGCAACCATCGAACACAGACAAACGCACTCGCAAAGCTCGCCACAAACCCGGTGGCGAAAAGCCCGATATCGTCAAATGAAAGCAGGTGTCGGCTTTTGAGCAATTCGTAAGCGCTGGCGGCCAACAATGTGGGCATGGCCAGAAAAAATGAAAACTCCGCCGCTGTCTGCCGCGACAAACCCAGCACCATGCCGCCCATAATGGTGGCACCGCTGCGCGATGTACCGGGAATCAGAGCCAAAGCCTGCATCAGCCCGACACTGAGGGCGTCTTTGCCCGACATCCTGTCGATACTGTCCACACGGACAGTTGAAAGCCCCTTGGCTGCGCGGCTTTCAATCCACAGGATGATGAAACCACCGATGATGAACGCCAGCGCCACTGGCACGGGCGCAAACAGCACCGCTTTGATGTGCTTGCCAAACAGCAAACCCAGCACGGCCAACGGGATGAAAGCCATGATGAGATTCAAGGCCAGACGGTTGGCAACCGGATCGCGTCCGATGCCCAGCACAGTCTGGGTCAGTTTGACGCGGTACTCCCACATCACGGCTGCAATGGCACCGGTTTGGATGACAATTTCGAACAGCTTGCCCTTCTCGTCATTAAAGCCCAGCAGGTCGCCCACCAGAATGAGGTGACCGGTGGAAGAAATGGGGAGGAATTCGGTAAGGCCTTCCACCAAGCCCAGGATGAGGGCTTTGAGCAGCAGGGTTGTGTCCATGGGTTTCTCGTCTTGTACGAAATGAAGGTGGCGAAGTGGATGGCGATGCGACAATCGCTGCAAATGGCGCCGGGAATGACGCCATAAAGCGCAAAAGCGGGATGATATCAGCCAAAGCTGCGCCAATTGCGCGAGGCTTTGGTTATGATGTGGGTAAATGTTTCTATTGGAAGACTTTTCATGAAGCAGTATGACGTGGTGGTGATCGGCAGCGGATTGGCTGGCCTGACCACGGCGCTTGAATTGGCCGAGCAACTGCGGGTTGCCATCATTTGCAAACGTACGGTGTCCGACAGCGCCAGCCGCTGGGCACAGGGTGGCATTGCCGCTGTCATCGACCCCAGCGACAGCGTTGAAGAACATGTGCGCGACACCCTGGTGGCGGGCGCTGATCTGTGCGAAGAAGTCGCTGTGCGCCACATACTGACACGTGCATCCGGCGCCATCGACTGGCTGGTGAAACAGGGCGTGCCGTTTTCCAAAGAAGACAGCGCCACCGGTTTTCACCTGACACGCGAAGGCGGTCACAGCCACCGCCGCATTTTGCATGTGGTCGACGCCACAGGCGATGCGGTGCAGCGCGTGCTGGAAGCCAAGGTACGCAACCACCCGCGCATCGAATTGCTGGAACACCACATGGTGGTGGACGTGGTGACAGGCGACCGTCTGGGCAAAGCCGACAACCACGTGCATGGCCTGTATGTGCTGGATGAAAACTCCGACCGCGTACAACCGGTGAGTACCCGCTTTGTGGTGCTCGCCACCGGGGGCGCGGGCAAGGTGTACCTCTACACCACCAACCCCGACACTGCCACCGGAGACGGTACGGCAATGGCATGGCGCGCGGGTTGCCGTATTGCCAACATGGAGTTCATCCAGTTTCATCCGACCTGTCTGTATCACCCCTATGCCAAAAGCTTCTTGATTACCGAGGCGGTACGCGGTGAAGGGGGTTATCTGAAGTTACCGGATGGCACGCGCTTCATGCCGCAACATGATGAGCGGGCCGAACTGGCACCACGGGACATTGTGGCCCGCGCCATCGACTATGAAATGAAAAAGCGTGGTCTGGACCATGTGCTGCTGGACATCAGCCACAAACCGGAATCGTTTTTGCGCGAGCACTTTCCGAATATTTTCCAGCGTTGTCTGGAACTGGGCATCGATATGTCCAAGCAGGGCATACCGGTGGTGCCGGCGGCGCACTATACCTGTGGCGGCATTGTGACCGATGACAATGCACGCACCGATATTCACGGGCTGTATGCAGTCGGAGAAGCCGCCTACACGGGTTTGCACGGCGCCAACCGGCTGGCCAGCAACAGCTTGCTGGAATGCGTGGTGATGGCGCTGGGTGCAGCGCAGGACATCTTGCGACAGCCCCGCAGCGAAAACCATTCACTGCCCGATTGGGATGAAAGCCGGGTGACGGACGCAGACGAAGAAGTGGTGATCGCACACAACTGGGACGAACTGCGCCTGACCATGTGGAACTATGTGGGCATTGTGCGTACGGACAAACGATTGGAACGCGCACAGCACCGCATCCGTCTGCTGAAAGAAGAAATTGCCGAATACTATGCGCACTTCAGGGTCAGCCGCGACCTGCTGGAATTGCGCAATCTGGTGGATGTGGCAGACCTGATTGTGACCAGTGCGCTTTCACGTCAGGAAAGTCGCGGCCTGCATTTCAGTCTGGACTATCCAGAGACCATGCCGCGCGGTTTTCCCACCATACTGCAGCGCGCGCGCAAGCAGCGGCGGGGTCAGGCGGCGAACCGGATTGAATAAGGAATCGCATCGAATCGAATCGGTGGATTCATTCAACGGCTTTGGGTCTGCTGTCGTTTCATGCGGAAAATCGCATCGAATAATCTGTCGCGCGGATGTTCTTGGTGAGATCGCCGATGGAAATGCGGTCGACACCGGTTTGCGCAATCGCTTTCAGCGTCTGCTCCGAGATGCCGCCTGATGCTTCCAGAATGGCGCGACCTGCAGTTAACTCAACTGCCTTGCGCATCATGTCCAAATCGAAGTTATCGAGCAGGACCGATGTGGCGCCAGCTTGCAGCGCTTCTTGCAACTCTTTGAGACTTTCTACTTCAATCTGGATGCTGACACCCGCATTGAGCGCCTGCGCTGCGCGCATGGCCTGTGTAATGCCGCCAGCGGCTGCAATGTGGTTTTCCTTGATGAGGATACCGTCGTAAAGCGCCAAGCGTTGGTTGTCACCCCCGCCCACACGTACCGCATATTTTTGCGCCAGACGCAGACCCGGAATGGTTTTGCGCGTATCGAGAATGCGGGCTTTGGTGCCTGCCGTGTGGGGTGTGAGGGCACGCACCTTGGTGGCCACGCCCGATAGCAACTGCAGGAAATTGAGTGCAGACCGTTCTGCCGTGAGCATGGCGCGTGCGTTGCCTGCGATTTCGCACACCTTTTGGTTGGGCTGCATGTCGGCGCCCTCTTCCACATGCCAAGTGATGCGGGCTGTGGGGTCGAGTTGCGCAAACACGGCATCGAACCACGGACGGCCGCACAGCACAGCATTTTCGCGCACGATGACGGTGGCGGAGGCGGCTTTATTTTTGTCGATGAGCAGGCCGGTGTAGTCCGCTTTGCCCACATCTTCTTCGATGGCGGTTTTGACGTTGAGCGCCAGCGCCTGTTTTAACGCGTCGCCGTAGCTGTCGAACAGGGCGGTTGCAGATTGCGGGGTAAATTCGGAACCTTGTGCAGTTGCGGGAGAAACCATATTGCTCATGCCGGCCCCATCTGGTTGTGCGTTGATGCCAACGACTGCGTGGCTGCTTTACCGCTGATGCCCTGCTCGCGCGCAAAGGTTAACATGCGGTCGATGCACACATAGGCCTGTTTGCCGATGGCGGCATCCACATGGACTTCGCCGGCTCCGGTGTCGAAACCGGTTTCCAGCACGTCGCACAGATTGGCCAATGCGTTCATGGCCATCCAAGGGCAATGTGCACAGCTTTTGCAAGTGGCGCCGTTGCCCGCCGTAGGCGCTTCGATGAACTCTTTGTCAGGCGCGGCTTTGCGCATCATGTGCAAAATGCCGTTGTCGGTGGCCACAATGAAGCGCTTGGCTGACGACTGCTGCGCGCCCTTGATGAGCTGCGTGGTGGACCCCACCACGTCGGCCAAGGCGACCACGCCGGCGGGCGACTCCGGATGCACCAGCACCTGCGCGTCGGGGTACTTCTGTTTGAGGATGTCGAGCTCTACACCTTTGAACTCGTCGTGCACCAGACAGGAGCCTTGCCACATGAGCATGTCGGCACCTGTTTTTTCCTGGATGTATCGGCCCAGATGGCGGTCGGGCGCCCAGAGAATTTTTTTGCCCTGCGCATGCAGGTGCGCCACAATCTGCAAACCGATGCTGGAGGTGACCATCCAGTCGGCCCGCGCTTTG
>SXZD01000084.1 GCA_005788065.1 Burkholderiales bacterium | reverse complement strand
GCAAGGGGTGCGATTATATCAAACCGCGGGCTTTACGCCACCCGGGTTTACCGTGCCAGCCCCTGACACCCCACCTGACAACCCTTTCGGCAATGGAAAAGAGACATTTTCCTCCACGCCGGAGAGCGTGCGCACAGAGACGGCACCGGCCTGCCGCAACCGCGTGATGAGATCCTGCACAAGATGCTCCGGTGCGGATGCGCCCGCCGTTACACCCACGCGGGTACGGCCGTCGAGCCATGCGGGATCAAGGTCATCGGCACTGTCGATCAACCGTGCCGGAACGCCGAGCTTCTCTGCCACCTCACGCAACCGGTTTGAATTGGAACTGGTCTGGCTGCCGATGACCAGCACCAGATCAACCTGGGGTGCCATAACGCGCACCGCATCCTGACGGTTTTGGGTGGCATAACAGATATCGGCTTTTTTGGGCTCTGCAATTGACGGAAAACGGGCTTTCAGGGCAGCGAGCACCTCGGCTGCATCATCCACAGACAGGGTGGTCTGGGTAACGTAAGCCAGTTTGTCAGGGTTGCGGACCTTCAAGGTGGCAACATCCGCTGTTGTCTCAACAAGATAGATGTGATCGTCGACCTGCCCCATGGTGCCCTCCACCTCCGGATGCCCCTTGTGGCCCACCATGATGATCTCCATGCCGGCAGCCCGCATTTTGGCCACCTCCACATGCACTTTGGTCACCAGGGGACAGGTCGCATCGAACACATGAAAACCGCGGCGGTCCGCCTCGTCACGCACAGCACGTGACACGCCATGAGCTGAAAACACAAGCGTGGCCCCAGCGGGCACATCGGCCAGATCGTCAATGAAAATGGCACCCTTGCTCCGCAGATCTTCCACCACGGTTCGGTTATGGACAATCTCGTGACGGACGTAGATGGGTGCGCCGAACTGCTTCAGGGCACGCTCCACAATTTCGATGGCCCGGTCGACACCTGCGCAAAAACCACGGGGTTGAGCCAAAAGGACTTCATGCTGGGACATGACGAAACTCACCACTCACACGAACAGACATCAATCTGTCCGTAAACTCATCAACGCCCCATCGGGCTTCACTCGGACTGCACACCGGATGAAGACGCACGACGGGGGCACGAAAACTACAAGACACCGATGACCTGCACCTCAAACCGCAGAGGCACGCCAGCCAGTGGGTGATTGAAATCGAACAAGACGCTGTCCTCATCCACCCGTACCACCGTGCCGGCAAACTGCCCGCCATTGGGTGCCGGAAAATGCACATAGTCTCCCGGCTCGAACGTGGTGTCAGGGTCGGCATGTTGCATCAGCGTTTTTCTGGTGACGGGACGGTACAACTGCGGCTGCTTGTCGCCATACGCCTGGGAGGGAGCCAGATCAAACGTCTTGCGCTCGCCAGCCCGCAAGCCCAGCAGACAGCGCTCAAGCCCCTCAGCCAGCTGTCCCTGCCCCAATTGCAGCGTAGCTGGCTTTTCTTCGAAGGTTGACACCATCACCTCGTCAGACTCTGCCAGCACAATACGGTAGTGCAACGTCACAAAAGACGATTCGACCACCACAGGAGCCCCCGCAGAACCCCCACCCAAATCAAGCCCGGTCACTGCCATGCCCCTACCTCTGCCTCAAAGCCCGTAGTTTAACGTGGAACCAAGTAGCCGATGCCGGTCACTCACATGAATGGAGGGTTTATCCCACCTGCCGTACACCCGGGAAGGCCATGCTCAGCCCTCCCCCGGACCATGGCCACTTGCGCCAACAGAACGAAACGCACACCTCACGGAATGACACACATGGCCATGCACCAATGGGCACGCGAACACCGCCCGCGCGAAAAATTGCTTGAATCCGGCGCCGACATGCTCAGCGATGCTGAACTGATCGCCGTCCTGCTGCGGACAGGCAACCGGGGGCAGTCAGCGCTAGACCTGGCCCAGCAACTGCTCCAAGCCCACGGTGGGCTGGGCGGGCTGGCACGCACCACACCGACCAACCTGCTGGCACAGACCGGCCTTGGTCCCGGCAAAGTATCGCAATGGCTGGCCTGCCTGGAACTGGGCAAACGCACACTGAAAGCAGAGTTACTCAAACGCGACCTGCTTTGCGCCAGTGAGGCCGCCTCGCAATACATCATCAGCCGCCTGCGCAACGAACCGCGTGAACTGTTTCTGGCCCTGTACGTCGATCAGGCCAACCACCTCATCAGCGACGCCATACTCTCCGAAGGCACCGTCAACCAAACGGCTGTGTACCCGCGCGAACTGGTCAAAAAAGCGCTGGAGGTCGATGCCACCGGCGTTATCGTGGCGCACAATCACCCCGCTGGCACACTAAAGCCGAGCCTTGATGACATTGAACTGACTCACCGGCTGATACAGGCGCTCAATGCGGTTGAAATCCGCCTGCTGGACCATTTCATCGTGGCCGGACATCTGGCCATTTCACTGCGTAAAACCACGCGACTTTTCGATGCCTGCGAAGCCGCGTCCTGACGGTCATGATTCAACGGGCATTTGCCCCCTTGTGCGAAGTGCTGTATCATGGCGGACTTTGCGAAATTCACTGGGGTTATTCAAATGGCTCGCGTATGCCAAGTCACGGGCAAGCGCCCGATGGTGGGGAACAATGTGTCCCACGCCAACAACAAAACCAAGCGCCGTTTTCTGCCCAACCTGCAAAACCGCCGTTTTTGGGTTGAAAGCGAAAACCGTTGGGTGCGTCTGCGCCTGACCAACGCTGCTCTGCGTACCATCGACAAAGTGGGCATTGACGCCGTTCTGGCCGACCTGCGCGCTCGCGGCGAAATCTGATAGGAATCTGAATCATGGCCAAAGCCGGACGTGAAAAAATCAAGCTGGAGTCCACTGCGGGCACCGGGCACTTCTACACCACCACCAAAAACAAGCGCACCAAGCCGGAGAAGATGGAACTCTCCAAGTACGACCCGGTCGTGCGCAAGCATGTGGCCTACAAAGAGGTCAAGCTCAAGTAAGGGCACACCGAAAAGCTAGTCGCGCTGCGGGTTCCCCCAGTGGCTCGCGCGTCAGTCACAGCAAGCATTTCAGGCCAGTGACCTACGCAAGCGATGACTGCAACCAAAAAAGCCGGCTTCATGCTGGCTTTTTTTTCGCCCATTTTTCGTTTGTTTTCGTTTGCACCGATACTCAGCCGCCTTTTGCTTTGATCATGCCCGACAGGCTCTGTAAACTCGCCCACACACAACACGGAGACAACATGGCACACACCCTCATCACAGGCGCATCTGGCGGTATCGGTGAGCAACTGGCGCGCGTATTCGCAAAAAATGGACATTCACTGGTACTGGCCGCCCGCAACATCAACAAATTGCAGGCACTGGCTGGCGAACTGTCATCGGCCCACGGCGTGGACTGCATCGCCATTGCCAGCGATCTCACGAGTCCAAACGCGGCAGAGGCACTCTTCAATGAGACACGCGCACGCGGCGTAGATGTGGACATACTAATCAACAACGCAGGTTTGCTGTGTGAGGGTCCCTTGCAGGCCAACGACCTTCAAACCCACATGAACCTGATACAGGTCAATGTCAGCGCTTGCACTGCGCTGGCCTGGCTGTATCTGCAGCCCATGCTGGAAGCCAAGCGGGGGCGCATTTTGAACGTAGCATCTACCTCCTCTTTCCAGCCGGTTCCCTTCCTATCCACCTACGCAGCCAGCAAGGCATATCTGCTGTCGTTTTCGGAGGCTTTGTGGATAGAAACACGGGGTACCGGCGTTACGGTAACGGCACTTTGCCCCGGCTTTACCAACACGGACATGATCAACCGCGACGACGGTCGCAAACCCATGACCCTGCCCTTCGTGCGCAATATGGAAGCCCACGAAGTAGCCGAGGAAGGTTATGCGGCCTGCATGGCGGGTAAAGCCATGCACATCAACGGACGCATGAACCAGGCAGTGGTCGAAGCAACACGTTTCCAACCCCGCCCCATGCGTCGCTTCCTCTCAGGCCTGATTGCCAAAGGTTTCTGAGCCGGGCTGACCCCGGTCAACGCATCCCCAAGAGGCTTCAAAGCAAAACACCCGGCGCTCAGGCCGGGTGTCGTTTACTTACCAACCGCCATCAGCGGCGGAACATGATGGCTTGATCAGGCGTAACTGCGAACCCGCAGTGACATGTCCTGCAGCCAGCGGTTGCCGCTGGCCTCAGCACGTTCGCACCATTTTTGCAGATGCTCAAGCATCTGCTCTTTGGACAGATTGCTGCGCTCCCACACCTGACGCAGTTCTTCGCGCATTTCAACCAGTGATCGCATGGCCTCGGATTTGGCGCACAGTGCCTTGAGCTTGCTCAATTCGCCTTCGGTCAGTTTGCTTTCGTGCACGACCAGCGTCTTTTTGGACAGGCGGGCCAAGGCCTTCTCTTCAACGGATTTGAGCTCTGCGCCAAGGCGGTCCATCTCGGACCGGTATGCATCTTTCATGGTGCGGGCATAGCGGGCCAGCACATCGTAACGATTGGAGATGACCGCATTGACACTGGCCATGTCCACCTGCGGCTTGGCCGTGCGGGACATACGGGCTTCCGGCGCCACCTTGCGAACCTTGGCCAGACCCAACATCTCAAAGATGCGGATGTACATCCAGCCAATATCAAACTCGTACCATTTGCTGGACAACTTGGCAGACGTACCGAAGGTGTGGTGGTTGTTGTGCAGTTCTTCGCCACCGATCAGGATACCGAGCGGGAAAATATTGCGGCTGGCGTCCACGCAGTCAAAGTTGCGGTAACCCCAGTAGTGACCCACCCCGTTGATGACGCCGGCGGCCAGCACTGGAATCCACAGCATCTGGATACCCCACACCGAAATACCGGCGGTACCGAACAGCAGCACGTCAATGATGAGCATCAATGCAACGCCATGTGCAGAATATGGCGTGTAGATGTTCTTTTCGATCCAGTCGTCCGGGCAACCATGACCGTATTTGTCCAGGGTTTCCTGATTTTTGGCTTCTTTGCGGTACAGCTCGGCACCTTCCCAGAAGACCTTTTTCAGCCCCATGGCAACCGGGCTGTGCGGATCGTCGATGGTCTCGCACTTGGCGTGATGCTTGCGATGGATAGCCGCCCATGCCTTGGTGTTTTGGCCTGTGGTCAACCACATCCAGAAACGGAAGAAGTGGGAAAGCGCCGGACCGATATCCAGCGCTCTGTGCGCCATGCCACGGTGAAGAAAGACGGTGACGCCCACAATGGTGATGTGGGTCATAATGAGGGTGTAGACGACAATCTGCCAGAAACTGGCTCCAGTCAGTCCGTTCTGAAGGAATTCGAGCATAGTTACACGCCAAGTTTAGTTATAAGATACTCTGATTGTATCAGTGGACACTTGTGTCTGTTTAGATTTTTACTTCAATAAGCAGTAATTGCAACAGACCGGATTAATTTCCGCAATGCACCACCCGATCAGGGCTTGGCGATAACAGTTGTAAAGTGAACACTTGTACTCTTTAGATGGGCAGCGATGCGAATCAGCAAATCCGAACGCAAAGCCGCAGTGCGGGCACCTTCCCATGCAGTCCAGTATGCCAACTCAACCGTGAAAAAATCATGACCTGCGTCAACCACGCTGACCTGCACGGAAGGGTTCGACTCTACCCCCTCAGTTTGCATGACCACCTCACGCAGACCGGCCATGATCCGGTCAATGTCCCGAACGGCAGACAGGGAGATGCGAACGGTGTCGCGGGTGCGCCGGGCGCCTGAGGGACTGCGCGTCACAGGCAGGCTGACCAGCATCTCATTGGGCACCACAGACTGCAATCCATCTGCGTTTTTCAGCACCGTGTAGCGCGTCTTGATGTCGCTGACCACGCCACTGAACTTATCCACGCTGATGGGCTGACCGATCCGAACACTGTGGTCCAGCAGAATGATGAAGCCTGAGACATAGTTGCTGGCAATGCGCTGCATGCCCAGACCCAACCCCACACCCAGCGCACCGCCAAATACCGACAGGATGGTCAGATCAATGCCGGCCAGTGACATGCTCAGCAGAACCGCCACCACGATCAATACCGCCCGCATCACCCGACCGATCACCACGCGGAAACTGACATCGATGTTCTGCATGCCCATCAGGCGACTCTCCAGCGAGGCGCCCAGCCAGAGGCTGGCCAGCAGGGTAACCGAAGTAGTGAAAACACCGTTGAGCAGGGTCATCAGCGACAGCGAGGTCTTGCCAAGCGGTATGCTGACAGCGGTCAGAAAACCCTCCAGGTCGTCCAGCCAGCCCAACAGATGCATGGCCACAAAAAACCAGACCAGCGTGCTGATGGCTGTATCGGTACCTTTGGGCAGTTCAACCCACGAAACGGCCCGGTGGGCGGCGTAGACCAGCACCCGGATGATGGCCATGGCAAAAAACAGGGTTTTGGCGATGGGCACCAGATTGCCCTGCACCAAATCGACCAGCATCCAGTCGCACACCTGCAGGATAATGGCCGCCAACAGGGGGAAAGCCCCCCTGCGCCACAAGCCGCCGTTGACCAGTGCCGAGGCCTGCTTGCCCACGCCCTCTCTCGACCAACGGCGCTTGAGCCACGCCGACAGCCCCCAGGCCAGCAACAGCGACACCACGACAGCAGATACATGGGTCCACAGTCCGGGCGACTGAAGATCTGCCCACAAAGACCCCACCATCGAATCACCCGCCATCGCTCTTTGCTTCATTCGGCATCCTCCGCCTGCTGAACCGTTGTTTTCGGTGTTTCTCCCGAGCGCTGCATCACAGCCACAAAAAACCCGTCGCAGGCATCGGTTTGCGGCCACAGCCGCAACCAGGGCTGATCAGGCGAAGCCGTCAGCGCCGGGGGGCGGTTGTCCGGCGCCAGAATCTCGTTCCAATGACGCAGACGAAAATCCGGGTTGGCCTCCAGAAATGCCATCACGATGGCTTCATTTTCCTCGCGCAGCACACTGCAGGTGGCGTAAACCAGACGTCCGTCCGGTTTCACCAACTCGGCAGCCGCCGACAGGATGGACGCCTGCTTGGCCGTCAACTCTTCGACATCCGCCGGCGTCTGCCGCCATTTCAGGTCGGGGTTGCGGCGCAGGGTTCCCATGCCGCTGCACGGGGCATCCACCAGCACACGGTCCGCCTTGCGGCGGTAGCGGTCCAGACGCACGTCATCTTCCCGGTCAATGGCCAGCGGGTAGACGTTGGTCAAACCGCTTCGCAACAGACGGGGCTTTAAGCGCGACAAGCGGGTCTGTGATGTATCGACCGCGATCAGCCGGCCTGTGTTGCGCATCAGGCTGCCAATGGCCAAGGTCTTGCCACCGGCGCCGGCACAAAAATCAACCACCATGTCGCCACGCCGCGGTGCCGTCACAGCCGCAATCCATTGACTGCCAGCGTCCTGCACCTCAATGCCTCCCTCCCGGAACACATCCAGATTGGACAGGGCCGGTTTGGTGCGCAAGCGCACTGCGTCGGGCAAGCCTGCAATCGGCTCCCAGGCAATACCGGCCACATCCAGTGCGTCAGTGACCTGCGCCACGGTCGCTTTGATACGGTTGACCCGCAGGTCAAGCGCAGCCGGCTCCAGCATAGCAAACGCAAACTGCTGCGCATCATGGGCACCGAGTTGCTCTTCCAGACGCGACCAGAACCAGAAAGGCATACACACCTGATGCTCCATGGGCAAGGTACCCACCTTCACGGCCAGCACACGGCTCAACCACTGATGCTCTTCGGCGGCACCCAAGGCCCACAATTTTTGCGGCGCATTCACCAGCAGCAGCGACAATTGCGCCCAGCGCTGGGGCACGGGACCCTGCCCGCCTTCGCACAGGTGGGCAATGCGCGGCTTCAGACGCAGCCAGGTGTAGGCCGATTCGGCAATCCAGTGCCGGTCGCCAGAGCCCAATTTGGGGTTGGCGCGGAAATAATGGGAGATGACCGCGTCGGCCGGAGCGTCAAATTTCGAAAGCAGGGCAATCAGCTTGACCAAATGGTCTGCAATGCGCATGGGCGCAGCAGAGCTGCGTCCGGAACGCTTGCGGTCGCTCGGCTTGGCCTCTGCGTGACGCCCCGCTGACGCATCACGCTCGGTTTTGCGCCGGTTATGGGTAGATGGGGGCATTACACAGACTCCTTGGAAAATACAGCGGGTGCAGGCACGGACCAGCGCACCCGCAAACCTTCAATGTTCAAATGCCCCCGAGCGAACGCGCGCACGGCAGCCGGCAAAATATCGTGCTCGCGGCGCAGTACGCGCGCAGCCAGCGTCTCGGGCGTGTCATCGGGCTGAACCTCGACGGCCGCCTGTGCAATCACAGGACCGTGGTCGAGCTGGGGCGTAACAAAGTGGACTGTCGCACCATGCACGCAACAACCAGCTTCTATGGCACGGGCATGCGTGTCCAATCCCGGGAACGACGGCAGAAGACTGGGATGAATATTGATCAGCCGACCCGCATAGCGATTGACAAAGCTGTCGGTCAGGATACGCATGAAACCGGCCAGCACCACCAGATGGGGCTGATGGGCATCTACCAACGCGGCCAATGCGGCATCAAACGCTTCGCGGCTGGCAAAGTCACGGTGCGAGAGCGCATGGGCGGTAATGCCACGGTTGCGGGCCAAATCGAGTCCCGCGGCCTCGGCTTTGTTGCTCAGCACAGCCTGCACCTGAAAAACCGACCCGTGGTCAGGGTGTTCCAGCAGCGCCTGCAAATTGGAGCCTCGCCCGGAAATCAGCACGACCAGGCGCGCCGGCGACGCGGTGCCGCCGCCTGCCGGAACCCCGTTCGACCCTGCCGGAGAAAAAGTTTGGGTGATCATGCCGACAGTTTACCATCCACCACCCCGCCGCTGCCCCACCCATGCTGCCGGCGCAAACCCAAGACGGGCTTAAAACCTTATAATTCCGGGTCATTCAAAAAACAGCCCCCGCCACGACCGCCCATGCACATCCGTTACCGCCCATCCTGCGACGGCCGCCCCCTTGGGCGCGGCGCGGCGGTCACCATCGGCAATTTCGATGGTGTGCACCGCGGCCACAGCGAACTGTTCAGCCTGATCAGCGCCACGGCGCGCCAGCAGAACCTGCGGTCCTGCGTGCTCACCTTCGAACCGCATCCGCGCGCTTTTTTCAGCCCCGACGCCGCGCCAGCCCGCATCAGCAGCCTGCGCGACCGTCTGGCGTGGATTCGCGCCCACGGCATCGACGAGGTGCGCCTGTTGCGCTTCGACCAGCGCTTAGCCGGCATGAGCCCACACGCGTTCATCGAAGAGGTGCTGGTGGCACAATTGCACACCCGGCATTTGTGGGTGGGTGACGATTTCCGGTTTGGCCAAAAGCGCGCAGGCGATTTCAACACCTTGCAATTGGCCGGGCAACAGCACGGTTTTGACGTTGCAGGCATCCAGAGCGTGGTACATGCCAACCGACGGGTGTCGTCAACCGACATCCGCTTGCATCTGACCCAAGGCAATATCGCCGCAGCCACTGAGGCTTTGGGGCACCCGATCACATACTCCGGACACGTGGTGCATGGCCAGAAACTGGGCCGTACTCTGGGTTTTCCGACACTGAACCTGCGACTGGGTTTTCGCAGTCAGGCGCTCTCCGGCATTCTGGCCGTATGGGTGCACGGCATCGAAGAAAAACCCCTGCCCGGTGTAGCCAGCCTCGGTGTTCGCCCCAGCGTCAAGAGCACCGGCGAATACTGGCTTGAAACTTTTTTGCCCGACTGGTCGGGCGACGCCTATGGCCGCAACATCCAGATCGAAGTGGTCTCACACATACGCCCGGAGGCACGGTTCGACTCGCTCGACGCGCTGATCGTCCAGATGAAACGCGACACCGAACAGGCGTTGGCCACGTTGCAACAATGCAGCCCCAGCATTCCCCTTTTCAACCTTCGCAGCCCTGCGGCTGCATAAAACCGCGGTAGAAACAACCGATAACCGCCGAAGCAGACAGACAGACCATGGATTACAAAACCACCCTCAACCTGCCCGATACGCCATTTCCCATGCGCGGCGACCTGCCCAAGCGCGAACCGGGCTGGGTTGCACAGTGGCAGCAGAACAAGGTGTACGAAGCCATCCGCAAGGCGCACGCCAACGAACCCGTTTTCGTGCTGCATGACGG
>SXZD01000083.1 GCA_005788065.1 Burkholderiales bacterium | reverse complement strand
GTTGACGCGCAGACCGGAAGACAGACGCTCAATTGTTGTGGTCAGATTGGATGCTGACTTGGACAGGTTACGTTGTGCAACGAGGCCGGCGAAGTTGGTGTTGATCGATTGCATGATTGGCTCCTGGATGGGAATGGGTTCACTTACTTTTTCTGGGCTGACGAATCATTCGTTATTTCGTCTGCCCTTGTATCTTCATACGGAACACAAACCCCCAACCTTTAGCTTTCATGCGCCTTTCAGCGGGGAGGCTCGATGGGGGGAAATCTTTCCCCCTCATCCCACCTACCCGTCCAGATACCCCCCTGAAAGCCCCGGTTTCGTTTTTCAGAAGCGTCCTTTACGCACCTAACATAAGGGTACGTACCTTATAGATGCCTGCAAAGGCGCACGAGATTTACATGAACGCACTGCTTTCTTTCAAACGCAACGGCAAAACCGACAACACTGCAAGCCCTTCTGCCAAAGCGGTGGATCCACTGATGGACGGCAAGGTCATGCTCGACGAAATCCCCGAGGAACACTTCAGCACATTGAAGTTCCTGGATATGAAGCGGGAAGAAGCAGCCAAGCAGGCAACAGATACTCCACAGGCTCAGGTCTCCCCGACGGTACCCACACAAGAACGTGATATCACAACACCTGCTAAAGCGAATGCAGCTGTGGCGAAACCCAGCCGCATGCAACTGTTCAAAGACCGCATCAGTATTGAAAGACAAGACGCAGTCACCCTGCCCTTCGCATCGAATGCAAAAGCAAGCGCCGTGGGCAAGCGCATCAAATTGTCTGCATTGGATGCAGCATCGTCTCACATCAGTCCCATCCGCAGCCTGCTCAACAACGGATTTGTGCTTGCTGACAACGCGTCAGCCTCTTTCACGCACATTTCACAATCCCGAACAGCAAGCGCGGACGGGCAGGCACAGCAACAGATTCAGGCACAAGCACAGGCACTCGCAAATGCGGCCCTGTTGAACGCCGCCCTCACCGCAGAACACCTGCAGCAGGCTGCCCGAAACCGTTTCTGCCTGACACGCTCACATGAAAATCTCGCCACCGTCATCGGCGCATATCTGTGCGAGAGCGACAGCAACAAAGCCCTGACGCTGCACTTTAGCGATGCCAGCCAGTTTGACTACTGCGCTGGTGGTGCAGATCTGTTCATCAAGCCGGTTGGGCTGACAACGCATCGTCTCACCGAAACCGACAACAGCCGCAGCCTGACAGTCGATGGCGCCAGTCGCCAGTCCATTGACAGCCTGACAGCCGCACACCCTCTGCGCCAGCGCAGCATGGAAGATGTTGCGTTCAACGGCTGGTTCACAGAAGACGGGCTTGAATGCGACACAGGTGTGAGCCCCATCGAAACCTTTGTTCAGGCCGAACTGCTGCACATGCAGCAGCAGGCTCAGCGCACGTTGGTACAGATGCGTCGACTCTCCGCCCATTTGCAGGCACAGTGCCCGCATCTTGAACCCTTGGAAGCCATGCACCATGCTGCACAGGCTGACGCATGGCTGGCGCAGCATGGTCAGGCCGCATCGGCTTCGCTGTATCGCCTGCTGGAATGCACGGTGACAGCCAGCCTAGATGGTAAAGGCAATGGCTTGCTGTCGGTTCACGAATTTTTCAAACACAACCCCACACGCTTGCCTACTTTCAACACGATCGCCTGGCCGCATGTCCCTGCAGGTCTGCAACTGCTTCAGACACTGGCCGCTTTGTCACAGTCAACGCATGCAGATGAAACCGGCGCAATGCAAATCAGTGCGTATCTGATCGAGCGTCTGGCCGTTCTGGACCTGTTGATGCGCGACCCCGCACAACAGACATCACGCACCGCACCTATTTCTGTGGATGCAGCCAGCCGCGAAAACCTACTGAACAATCTGCGCGGACGCTTTGCCAATCTCGCAACCCAGATGCAGGCGTCCGGATTGCTTCAAAACACTCCCCATCCGGAGGGGAAAGTACGCAACACAGGCAAACACGCATGAAATCCCGTTTGTATTGACTGCGGTTTCCAAGGACCGGACATCGTTAAATGGCATGAAGAACTTTTGCAGGACCCGCCATGTTTGATCGAATTGCCTCCCAACTGTCTGCGCAGGGAACAGCCCTGCAACTGCGCGCCAAGCGTCAGGAGACGATTGCGTCGAATATCGCCAATGCAGATACGCCGAACTACAAGGCAGTGGATTTCGAGTTTTCCAAGGCCTTCCAGCAGGCACTTGGCAGCCGCGCTGGTGGATCTGAACTGGCCTTGCAGGGAACGAAGCCCGGACATTTCGGAACCCCGGGCGGACCCGCCAGCAACGGCATCAGCTCACTGGAATTGGCCACGCGCTACCGCACGGGCGGCAAGACAGCGTTGGACAACAACACGGTGGACATGGAAGTGGAGCGCACCCAATTTGCAGCCAACACACTGAAGTACGAGGCAGCAAGCCGTGCGTTGACTGGTTCCATCAAAACCATGCAGAGCGCCATTTCGGGCCAGTAAGGATAAGGATCTGAACCATGTCACTACTCAATGCATTCCGCATCAGCAGCACCGGCCTTCAGGCACAGAGCGTTCGCCTGAACGCAGTGGCCAGCAACATGGCCAATGCCGATACCGTTTCCTCAACAGCAGAAGATGCCTACAAGGCCCGCAAGGTGGTGTTTGAAGCTGCAAAGGCATCAGGCCCCGCAGGCGCAAACGGACAGGGTCTGGCGGCCGATGTGCGCATCAAGGAATTGACAGAGGACAAAAGCGCGCCGCGCCAGATGTATGAGCCGTCCAATCCGCTGGCCAACGCAGACGGCTTTGTATTTGCCAGCAACGTGAATGCAGCCGAAGAAATGGTGGACCTCATCGCCGCTTCGCGCAGCTACCAGACCAATGCAGACGTGATGAACACCATGAAAACACTGATGCTCAAGACCCTGCAGATCGGTCAGTAAGGAAGAACGAAATGGCAATTGATGCACTGAGCAGTAACGCCCTGAGCCCCGCAGCCCTCGGCGTCCCCAACGCGGTGGCAGAGTCACGCAGCAGCGCCACGGCACTGACCGACAGCGACCCCAAGGCCGCGCAGGACAAGTTCCTCAAACTGCTTGTCACGCAGCTGAAAAACCAGGATCCGCTCTCGCCAATGGACAATGCGCAGGTCACCACACAGATCGCGCAATTGAACACGGTGACCGGCATTCAGGACCTCAACAAATCCATGCAGGCCATCGGTCAGGCGTTGGGCAGCGCGCAGGTGGTGCAGTCAACTGCACTGCTGGGCAAGTCAGTACTGACGCAGGGCAACACGCTGAACTTCAACGGACAGCCCGTAAGTTTCGGCGTCGACTTTGCCAGCTCAGCCGATACCGTCAACGTCAACATCCTCAACGGTCTGGGGCAAACCGTTGCCACACGCGACTTGGGCGCACAGCGCGCCGGCCTGCAAAGTGGTACATGGGACGGCAAGGATGACAACGGCAAGACATTGCCCGCAGGCACCTACACATTTGCAGTTCAGGCCAGCAGCAACGCGCAGCGCGTGAACACCACGCCCTTCCAGCTCAATGTGGTCAAGAGCCTTGAGAACCTTGGCAGTGAAGGCATCCGCATCACCACGCAAAACGGCGGCACGCTGTCGCTGTCTGATGTGAAACAGGTGTTCTGATGGACAAGGTCGTCTATCTGGCCGGACAGGCAGCCAAATCACTGATGGCGCGGCAGGACAATGTGTCCAACAACCTTGCCAACGTCAGCACGCCGGGCTTTCGGGCCCAGATGATGGCACTGCGATCCGCCCCCATCCAGGGGCCGGGTACCAACGTGCGCGAATTTGCAGCAGAGACCGTCACCGGTTTCAATGCCAGCGGCGGCAGCATCAACACCACCGGACGGGACCTGGATATCGCCATCGAAGGCGCAGGCTGGTTTGCCGTACAAGGTGGCGACGGACGCGAAGCCTACAGCCGTTCGGGTTCACTGCAGGTCAATGCGGACGGCATCCTGACCACGGCGGAAGGCCGCCCCCTGCGCAGCGATGCAGGCGCCCCGCTGGAAGTGCCTGCCGCACACCGCGTTCAGATCGAAGGTGATGGCTCTGTCACCGCCCTGCCGCTGGACCCCAAGAACAAAGCAGTGCAGGCACTGGGCCGCATCAAGCTGGTCAACCCGGAAACACGCGATCTGACCCGCGGTGATGACGGTCTTTTCCGCTTGCGCAACGGTCAGGACGCGCCACGGATTGAAACCGTGCGCGTGAGCAGCGGTGCGCTGGAGACCAGCAACGTGAACGCGGCAGAAACCATGGTGCAGATGATCTCCGCTGCCCGCCAGTATGAAGCCAACCTCAAGGTGATCAGCACGTCCGAGCAGAATGCTCAGGCCGCCCGGTCGCTGTTTACCCTGAACTGATTGATGAGAAGGAAACGCCACCATGATGCGCGCCCTGCACATAGCCAAAACCGGTCTGGATGCCCAGCAGATGCAGCTGGATGTGATATCCAACAACCTCTCCAATACCGCCACAACGGGCTTCAAACGCTCCCGTGCGGTGTTTGAGGATCTCCTGTACCAAACGCTGCGCCAACCCGGTGCGCAAAGCTCCGAGAAGACTCAGGTACCAACCGGCTTGCAGGTGGGTACCGGTGTCAAACCCGTGGCCACCGTGCGCAACTTTACGCAGGGCAACCTGCAGCAGACCGGCAACCAGCTGGATGTGGCCATCAACGGCGCCGGCTTCTTCCAGGTGCAAAGACCGGATGACACCATCGGCTATACCCGCGACGGCAGTTTCCAGTTAAACAGCCAAGGCGTGATCGTCACCTCCAACGGCTTTCCGCTGGTGGGCAACATCACGGTGCCGCCCAATGCAGAACGCATCATCATTTCCGACGATGGTGTGGTCAGCGCCAAGATACCCAATGAACCCTTGCCGCAGAACATCGGCACCATACAACTGGCCACCTTCATCAATCCGGCTGGTCTCGTGGGCCGCGGACAGAACTTGTACGAAGAGTCTGCCGCATCTGGCACGCCGAACCTGGTGACTCCCGGTCTGGACGGTTCCGGTGCCCTGTCACAAAACACGGTGGAAACATCCAACGTGAATGTAGTGGAAGAATTGGTGGGGCTGATTCAAACCCAGCGCGCATACGAGATCAACTCCAAAGCCATCAGCACGGCCGACCAGATGCTGGCCAAGCTGAGCCAGCTGTAAAACGGGCGAGAACTGACATGACAACCCTACGCACATCCCTGGTCCGCATCGTTCTGCCTGCCTCAGTGCTCGCGCTGGCCGCCTGCGCAAGCAGCCCGGCTCCGCGCCAGGTGGAGTTTCCTGCCGACAGCCCCCTGGGCACCAACAGCAGCAGCGATATCAGCGCTGATGGCAAAACTCCGCGCAGCGCAGTGGCTGCGCAGATGCAAGCCAGCATGCGCGCACCCATGGCCGGTTCGCTGTATTCACCCACACAGTTCCGCTCACCGTATGCAGACGTTCGTGCCACACAGGTGGGCGACATCATCACCGTTGAAATTTCCGAGCGTATCAACGCCCGACAGAACAACACGACCAACGTCAACCGCTCAGACTCTGCCACCATCAGCACCCCGAAAATCGGCATCAGCGGTGCGATCGGTATCCCGGAAATCACGGGTTCAGCCAACAGCAAAAAAGACTTCAAGAGCGGAGGAACCACCTCCGCCGACAATCTGATGAGCGGCACCATCACCACCACGGTGATGGAAGTGCTGCCCAACGGCAATTTGCGCATTGCCGGAGAAAAGCAGATCGGAACCAACCGCGAAGTGGAGCGCCTGCGCTTTTACGGCGTGGTGGCACCGGTCACCATCCGCAACGGCAATCGGGTGCAGTCCTCGCAGGTAGCCGACGCGCGCATTGAATACGTAGGTAACGGCAGCATCGACTCGGCTCAGGTGATGGGTTGGCTGTCGCGGTTTTTCTTGAGTGCACTGCCTTTCTGAGGGGGGGTTTGCCCCCCCGTGTCATGAGACCATCGCGAACATGAATACCATCCCGACACACTCCATTGCAGCTGCAGGTACACATTACCTGAGACAACTGCTGAGCCTCACGATGCTGGCCTGCGCCCTGCTGGGCACCTTCCTGCTGGCCTCGCCGGCACACTCGGCCTCGCGTGTAAAAGACCTGACGAGCGTGTCGGGCGTGCGCGCCAACCAGTTGTTCGGCTACGGATTGGTTGTCGGTCTTGACGGCACGGGCGACCAGGTCACTCAGACACCATTCACAGCGCAGGCCACCGCCAGCATGCTGGCACAGCAAGGTATCAATCTGCCTCCCGGCACCAACATGCAGACGCGCAACATTGCAGCCGTCATGGTCACCGCCATGCTGCCTCCCTTTGCGCAACCCGGCCAACAAATCGACATCACCGTTTCATCCATCGGCAACAGCCGTTCATTGCGTGGCGGTACCTTGCTGATCACACCCCTGAAAGGCGTTGACGGACAGGTGTATGCACTGGCACAAGGCTCTTTGATTGTCGGTGGTGCGGGTGGTGAATCGGGTGGCAACCGCAAAGTCATCAACAGCCTGAGTACCGGTCGTGTACCGAGCGGAGCCATCGTGGAACGGTCTGTCGGCAATGTGTTCACCGATGACGGGTCCATCCGTCTGGAGCTGACACGTTCCGACTTTGGTGATGCACGCCGTGTGGCCGACCTGATCAATCAGAAAATGGGGGCTCAAACCGCATTCGCACGTGACGGTCGCGTGGTTGAACTCAATGCACCGCGCAATCCGGATGAACGTGTCGGCTTCCTCGCCATGGTGCAGGAAATCCCGGTCACACCCAACAAGGAAATGGCGCGCATCATCATCAATGCGCGCACCGGCTCTGTGGCCATGAACGACAACGTGCGGCTTGAGCCCTGTGCAGTGGCACACGGCAACCTCACCGTACAGATCCGCAACACACCGATCATCAGCCAGCCTGCCCCTTTGTCAGGCGGCAGCACCGTGGTTGCCAACCGCACCGACATCGATATCAAGACAGATGGCGGTGAGCTGATCCAGCTTCAGGGTGCCGGCAATCTGACCGATCTGGTGAAGGCACTCAACTCCATGGGTGCATCGCCACAGGATCTCGTATCCATCCTGCAGGCCATCAAGATGGCAGGCAGCCTGTATGCGGAAATCGAGGTAATCTGATGCGCGATGCGGCTGGCAATACACCGTTCTGGGACAGCTCTTCGCTGTCCAAGCTCAAACTGCTCAGTCAAAACGACAGCCCTGAGACCAGAACACAAGCCGCCCGCGAGGCGGCACAGTACTTTGAAGGCATGTTCTTCCAGATGATGATGAAATCGGCCAAGCCGATGGAAGGCAACCGCGAAGGACTGTTCGGCAGCGCAGCCATGAACAGTTTTCAGGACATGTTCGAAAGCCAGGTCTCGATGAATGCAGGCCGGCGCGGTGCAGGACTTGCCAAGATGATCGAACAGCAGTTGCTGGGCAAGACGACCGGGGAGAAACGCTGATGTCCATGTTCAATATCGCATTGAGTGGACTGAACGCAGCCAAGCAGGCGCTCAACACCACGTCGCACAATATTGCGAATGCCAACAACCCGAGCTACACACGTCAGGAAGTGCTCGTCACGTCCGTTGAAGGCGTGACCTCGGGCAGTGGTGCAATTGGCCGCGGTGTCAACGTTCAGAACGTACGTCGACTTGACAATGAGTTTCTGACAGACCGTCTCAACCAACTCGCTTCGCAACTCTCGTTTTCCGAGGCACGCGCGGGGCGACTGGACAATCTGGACCGCATCTCCAGCAGCAGCGACACATCGCTGGAAGGCGCCATGCAGGCCTTCTTTCAGGCGGCACAGGATCTCTCTGTCCGCCCGTCCGACGAATCGCTGAAACAGAACTTCCTGTTTGCTGCAGAAGAAATCAGCACACGCCTGAACGGTCTGTTCGGCAATGCAGCCACGCTCGCACAAGAGACCAATCTGGACATCCAAGCCTCGATCGACAGCGTCAACACCCTGAGTGAGCAGATCGCGGAACTGAACATCCAGATTTCGGACAGTACCAATTTTGTGGGCGATGTAAGACTTGAGCCAAATGATCTGATCGACAGGCGCGACGCGCTGATCAAGCAACTGTCTTCCGAGATCGAGCTGCAGATCAATCCCCTGGAAAACGGTCGCTTGAACATCAGCACCAAACTGGGCGTACCCCTGGTCAGCGAAGGCAAATCATTTCCGCTGGAAACCAAACCCGGTCCCAACGGGCAAGGCCTGACCATCATCCGCAAGCTGACCATTGAAAAAGCAGAAAAGGTCAATGGCGTGGCAACTGGCAACTCGATACAGGAAACCATTGAAATCCCGGTGCCGGACCGCGAGTTTGGCAAGGCCAAACTGGGCGGCCTGATCCAGTTCCGTGACGGTGACCTGCGCAATTATGTGAACGGTCTGAACAAGCTTGCCGGACGCATTGCAGCAGAGTCGACCACCATTCAGACAGCAGGCGGTAAACCCGCTCTCTTCACGTTCGAGGGAACACCGAAAACGTTCAAGATGGGGCCCGGTGCGACGATGGACCAGATTGCAATCAAGAGCGGCACGAACGGCAACGACCTCATAGCCCGAATGGCAGACCTGTTCACCACCTCCGGTGATAGCGCCGTTTCTATTCGCCAGGAATATCGCAACCTGACCACCACCGTGGCCAACAGCGCTGCAGGCGCAAAGGGTGACATTGAAGCCAGACAGGTCATACGCGACCAGATTGAGGCAGACCGCTCCGGCTTTTCCGGTGTGAACCTCGATGAGGAAGCAGCCAACCTGCTGCGCTATCAACAGGCCTACTCGGCATCCGGCAAAGTGATCGCCATCTCCAAGGATCTGTTTCAGGAACTGCTGGATATTGCGGGGCGGTGATTGAAGTGACGAGTGACGAGTAGCGGCATACGGTGTTGATTCCTTCACTTGCAAGGAAGCCACCTCGGATTTGATGAGACAGACATGAGAATTTCAAGCCAGCAATTTTTTCAGCAGAATCTGCGAACTTTCAACAATGCGGAAGCTCGTCTGCTTGAACTGCAAAAGCAGGTTGCCAGCGGCATTGCGGTGGATCAGGCATCCAAGGATCCGGAGGCCTTTATCACGGCACTGAAAGCACAGGACGTCATTAACGAAGCCGAGCAATACAACCGCAACATCACACTGGTACGATTGCGCTTCACCCAGCAGGAAGAGTCACTGGCCAGCGCCGGCGACATCATAAATGCGGTGCGCGATGCAGCTTTACAGGCCAAGAATGGCACAGCCAGTACGTTTGACCGTAGCGTACTTGCACAGGACATCCGTCTGCGTGTCGATGAGATGCGCGGCGTGCTGAACACGCGCGATATTGACGGCCTGTATATTTTTGGATCGGGAGATCAGTCGCAATCACCGTTCCGCGATACATCCACCGCCACACCACCGGTTGCGGATCAACAATATCGCTTGCGCGATGCGTCAGCCGGCAAGGCCATATCCGTTGATATTGCAGCCGGTCGCGAAGTGAAGACCGGATTCAATCCCAACCTGATTTTTGCAGATCCATCCGATCCGTCGATCACGTCCGGCGCCGTTGCGTCGGGCACTGCGACCGCAGTACCCGCATCCATCCTTGAAGTGATGCGCGATCTGGCTGATGCCATCGAGCAGGGAAACATACCAGCCGTTGACAGACTGACTGCCAATCTGGACACCAGCAGCAATGTGCTGCTGAAGGCACGCGTCGAAGCGGGAACCCGCGGTCGCCAGTTGGATGATGCAGAAAACTTCAACCTGAACCAGATTGTTCAGGCATCCGAAACAAAAGAAAATTCTGTGGGTGCCGACTTGTCATCCACGATCACTGAACTGACGCAGACAGACGCTCAATTGCGCGCCCTGCAGGTGACCTATTCGCAGATCACGAAGAACAGCCTGTTTGATTTGATCTGATTTGCGCTGATTCTTCAGACAAAAAAGGCAGGTTTCCGATTCAAGGAACCTGCCTTTTTTCTTGTTGCGCCTGGCTTGGGCGCAGCCATATTCTCACGCTTCGGTCTGACGCATCAGGCTGCGCTTTGCGGCTGCAGCCGAGCACACAGGGCACGCACACGCCACATTGTCATACCTGGGCAGTGGTGTGTTGCACACCTTGCAGCTCACCACTTCCCAATCGTTCATCACGCGGTAACGCATAACGGAAATAAGGTCGATGAGACGGGTCTTGCGGCGTGCCACGATGTCGTGATGCTGAAAGCTTTCCCACACGTTCAGTGTGGCGAGCAACAGCAGACGATGCTGCAGGTGCAAACCTGACTCGGCTGAAATCTGGGCCTTGAAGCTGGCATGCATTTTTTCAACATGATGTGCGAGTACAGCGTAGAAAATACCGGCATCGCGACCTGAGCGCACCGGGTTCAGGTACGCAATGCCGCCACTGCCGCGCTTGTTGGGGTTCTTGTTTTTGGCGATGTAGGATTGCATGCGCTTGTCATCTGCAACGCCCATGAAAAAATTGGCTGTATTCTTGACTTCGATCACGCGAAGATCATGGCTGAACAAACGATCGATCAACCACTGGTCAGTAATGACAGCTTCTGCGTGGTGGCCTGCGACTTTTTTCAGTTCGTTCATGTGAAACTCCTGATATTGGATGCGTGATGTATAAGTAAAGACTTATGTATAAGTAAAAGCTGATATGTCGATCAGTGAAGCGACATCAGCAGACCGACCGGAAAAGCGCCGGCCACGTCAGCGGCCATGACATGATTGCGCGTGAAGCGAGCTTTCAGAACGGTACCGCCATGTGCGGCCAGCGATGCCAGCAACAGTGGATGCACGTTGGTCAGTTCATCAGCCAGCGACTGTTCGCAGTTGAAGCGGTACGCTGCTGAATCGCTGTACACATTGCAGGCAGCCAGTTCCTGCAGCACGGTGGCCATCAGCCAGGTACCGGGCGCCACCAGCGTTTCAGCTTCGTTAATCCATTTCACGCCAGCCAGCGGATCAGCTGTTTTGACACATTGAAGGGCTTCTTCGCTCACGTCGATGGCAAACAGGGTGGTGCTCATGTCCGCATGCATGTTTTCAAGCGCCTCTGGCGACAGGGATGCCAGGTCTTCCAGCATTTCTGCGGAGAGATCGAAGCGGGAGAGCAGCCAGGAGTCGTGTCCAGCACGATGGAGGCCTAACGCAGTTTGCAGGTATGCCCGGTTCAACTGTGCAATCCGGGTGCGATCGGCGGTGGTCAGTGCTGCGTGTGTCATGGTGTATCCGGTTTTTTGAAATCCGCGTTTTTGGGCGGTTTTCGTTTCCAACATGTTCATTATTTTCGGATACCCTGTGTGTGGAGTCGTCTGCGAAGAGTTACGATTTTTGACCAGTATTCGATGGAGTCGCGGTATACGGCTTTTGTGAGCCCGAACTTTGCCCCTCATGCGGGGAGTGCGGTGCGATTTTGGCGTCCGGCGTTGCTCCGGCGGACAGAGCGGTGCGTTTTGGGTGTCCATCGTTGCCTGCACATCTTGGGTGTCCATCGTTGCCTGCACATCTTGGGTGTCCGTTGTTGCTCCGGCGGTTCTCCCGGCTCATTTTCTGCGTCTTTGTACTCGCGCCCTCCTCGCCCCGACTGCGCGGGGCCTCGGGTACGGTCGCATCGCAGTCGCGCAGTAAAATGCCCGGATGCGATCCGGCGGAGTCAACTTCCGAACACCCTTCTGATGCGAAGGCACCTGTTTGCGCCGCACTGCGGGCGCGCCTGAGCTACTTACAGGAGGCTGCCGAGTGAGGGCACTGTTCGGACAGTCAGACGCCGAGCCCGGACGACCTCGCACCAAACGACACCGCTGCACTCCTGCGTTCGCATGCGAACGCGAGTGCAAGGGGCCAAGTTGTCGCTTGACGACGACTTGGGCGAGTTTGGAAGAGTTGAGACCGGAAAAAGCGAGGTGTCGTCCGAGACAGTGCCCTCACTGGGCAGCCTCCAAAAACCACAGCACCGCCGGAGCGAATCCAAACGCCAAAAAGAGACAATCAAGCCCCGGCAGTTTCCTCAAGCGGCTGCGCAGCAAGCTGAGCCACCTTCACCACTGCCACCGGAATGTGCTTGTGCCACGGCGTTCGCGTCATCGGATCGCACCAGTCAGAAGCGGCCAGCCGGTTCAACTGCGGGCCATCAGCGCCCTGCCCCGCAAATTCCTGCCCATAGCCGTGCGGCAAGGTCACCATGCCCCTGCGAACCGTATCGTCAAGCGATACACGCGCTTTGAGCGTACCGCTGGCCGATCGCACTTCCACCGTATCGCCCGACTGCACATCCAGCGAAGCCGCATCCTGTGGATGTAATCGCATGGCGCCATCGCGGTCAGATTTGCGCCACGCCGGGTCGCGGTAAATCTGGTTCGCGTTGTAAATGCGACGCTCGCCCGCCATGAGGATGAATGGATACACCTGCGCATCTGCAGCCACGGGCTTGAGCGCCTTCAACTCGTCCATCATTTCCGGAATGAGTAGAGTAACCTTGCGATCGCGATGCCCCATGAGCTGCCACACTTCATCGTACGTATGGCGACTCAGGATCACACCACTGGGGCTGTTGATGATGTTTTCAAAGAGGCTGACCCCCAAGGTGAGCAGATTGCCCGTGTACCCTGCCCTGCGCACGGCTTTGCCATATCGGCGCGCATAGTCGATAGCCAGCGGCAGAATGAAAGCAGCCTCCGCTGCGTTTGCGCCATCATCCGTCTGGAGATGCAGCCCCAAGGTGCGATACAGAATGGACGCAGCATACGGAAGTGCTTTGGGCTTGCGAGCCAGCAACACGCCCAAGGCGGCCATGAAAGGCAAATAGCGCGCACGCCTGGGTTGATACGCTGCCACAGTTTCCAGCGCGGGATAAGCCGTTTCAATCGCGCCCATTTTTTCCAGCAGGCGCGTGTAGATTTCTGCTTCCGGCAGACAGTCGCCTTCAACCGGCAACACAGGTCTGCGCAGATGGAAGGCATTGGCCGGAAACTCCAGATTGAAGCCGGTGCATTCCCACTTTTCAAATTGGGTTGCAGCGGGCAACACATAATGGGCCAGGCGCGCAGTCTCTGTCATGGCCACATCCACCACTACCAGCAAATCCAGCGACTTGAATGCCTTTTCATATGCATCGGTGTTGGCCCACGTGGCCACCGGATTGCAGCTGTCCACAAACACACCGCGAATACGTTTATCGCCGGCTTTCAGAATTTCATCCGGCAAAATATTGGGCGGATAGATACCGGCAATCGGCATCATTTTGTGATGTGCCGTACGCTTGAGTGACTTGACCTTGACCACACGCCGCTCATCAGTATGGCCCAGGATGGGCAGGAACATGGTGTGCAGGTTGTTGGTGCCTTCGCGCCCGAATTGACCGCACAGCAGATACAGCAGTTTTTCCAGATAACCGTTCAGCGTGGTGTTCGGTGTGTGCTGTATGCCCAGATCCACACGCACGCAGCCGCGTTTGGCTTTCGCAAACCCGCGCGCTACTTGCTGAACCTGTTCCAGCGGCACATCGGCGATAGCCACATATTGCTTGACGGGAATGGTGTTGAAGGTAGCCAGCACCTCTGCGTACTGATGCGTATGCTGTTTGAGGAACGCTTCATCGTAAAGTTTTTCCTGCACGATAATGCCGATGATGGCACTCATCAAAAACGCATCAGTCCCCGGCTTCAACTGCAGATGGATATCTGCCATCTCCGCAGTCTCTGTGCGGCGCGGATCAATCACGACCATGGTGCGTTGCGCATCCTGCTTGATGTGCTTGAGCGTGTCGCGCGCATTGGGAATACCGTGTGCATGGTACGGATTGCAACCGATAAACAGCACATAGTCTGCATGCTCCACGTCTTCTGTGGTGTGACAACTCTGCTTGCCGAACAATCGCCCATTGAGCCAGAAATCACCGGTCTTCTCCTGCCCCAGCGAGTTGTAGCTGAACCGGCTTTTCATGGCGGCCAATAATTGCCGACTGTAAGCCGCACCGAGATGGTTGCCCTGCCCGCCCCCACCGGCAAATGCAAATGCATCGCCGCCGTGCACATCACGCATCACCACCAGTTGCGCTGCAATTTCAGTCAGCGCCTGCTCCCAACTGATGGCTTTGAAACTGCCATCAGACTGCCGCTTGAGCGGTGCTGTCAAACGATCTGCATGGTTTTGATAATGGTTCAGACGTGCCGCTTTCTGGCAGATGTAACCCTGCGTCAGCGGATGATGCGGATCACCCTTGATTTTTGTGAGCGTTCGCCCCTCGATTTCAACCGTAAGCCCGCAGTTGCGTGAGCAAAGGATGCAGGCAGTGGGGGATGTGCTCATGGGGTCTCCGGATTTGGGTATGTTGATATCAGGCCGCTTGTAATAAGGAGTCTAGCGCATCAACTTGAAACTGATATTTGCGCTTGTTGGTTTTGTTCAGCTTGATCAAATTCTGCAACTTCCACTGAATGGCCGGTAAATCCCGGATGTGTGGGATTTCCAGCGCATCCCAATCAGGTTCAAGTCTGACCAAGGTTCTCAGAAAATGACGCTCGGCGGCGCCGACCGCCGCTGGCAATTCAGATATGAGGCGCTGCCGGGCTGACATCAATGCCTGTATGGTGACTTCGTCGACTGTCATACCCTGAAAGTTGTTTTGATACTCCCGCTGCAGATCATTGAGCGAAGGCGAAAGCACTTCATGCAAAGGTCTGTTGCTGCTCGCAAGATAAACGACAAAGGCCCGAATAACTCCGGACGTAAGGCCATCAAAAGCAAACAACTGCAGGACGTCAAACAGATCCCTCGGATGCTGTCGGTCAAGCGCGGCAACCAATTTCCCCCCGTAAACATCTTCCATTGCAAGCAATGGAATCTCCATGTCTGCGAGAAGAGCGCTTCTGGCGGCTTCCACCATCCGAGCAACCCGGACCGGATACACAGTCCCACGCATGACGATATTGACCTCGACTTTTACTTCGATCAACCCACGTCGTACCAGCAGCTTTGTTTCGCCGACAGAGGTAGTAACCGCGCGTGTTTGGAAGCCCATACCAGACAGCCGTGATGTTGCATCTTTCAGCGCCTGACTTATTCTGTTCAATGCAACACCCCGAGGGCACGCATGATCACAGAAAACCAGATCCAAATCGACAGATAACCTCGGCATGTTGCGATAAAAAAGGTTGATGGCTGTACCTCCTTTCAATGCAAAAGTATCGTCAGCAAATACGACTGGTGCGATCAGCGTCATGAGACGCGCAGTATCGAGATAAAAAGAATCCATTATTTGAAAACTAAAATTCCATCTGAAGTTTGCGAAACTCACGGACTGGAACTCAGATGAGCCTGCAACTCCGGAGCGATCTTTGTGTACCAGGGTAATTGGACTTCGCGTCCGAGTTGCATGCATATCCGAATGGTTTTGACATTCGTACAGGCTTTCAAAAGCACCAACAGCGTTTCCGATCGAAGAGCATATGCACTCTCGGCTATCTCGCGAGCCTCCTGAAGCGCTTGCTTGCCGCCGACCTCGCTGAGCATTTCAAGAAAAGCTCTCTCTGGCTCTGAAACCAGAGGGGCAAATGCCTGTTGTCCAAATGTGCTGACCGCCATCAAAGACCTTGGACTTTCGTCAAAAAGCCGCTTTCGTCGGTAGACGGATGGAAATCGCTGAACAAACCAGTCAGGCATCTTTGCCGACTCATGTCCGAATAGATGAACAACCGGCTTGGGGGACACATATTGGCGCAAACCATGCCAACTCAGCGCTGACATGCCTGCCACGTGCAAGCCACTGACGCGCGACTGCAAGAACTGCAAACAGGCGTACAGGTCAAGCGCGTCGTTCGCACGGCAAAAAACGCCTCTGGACAAGCGGGTCAACCAATTCGCTTTAACGTAATAGACGGCCAGATCCGCAGAGATCCCCAAGGACGCCAGATAACCTGAGTCAAACACGCTGCCTGCTGGCGTTGAAAATAGCAAATTGTTTAATTTGTTTCGACTTATCGTAGTCATACTACGATAATCACCTAAAAACAAAACTTTCGCAATCTTTTGACCTGAAAACGTGCCAACCCTGACACAGCAGGCGTTGTACAGCAAACATGGAGTTTGACCAAGCCTACCCTCCCGAGGGGGATGCCATCCGAGGGGGTATTTGTCGGTAATTTACGGACTAAAGTACACCCATCGACAACACAAACACAGCGCCCCGCCTGACAGCGAAAGCAGCAAGACAGCAGCCTAGCGGAGCTAACACCATACCAGGAGAACACCATGTTTATCGAACTGAACACCGCCTCCAGCCGCCAACTGACCGCCGACCTGACCGTTGAGCAGTTCTACGCCGTGTGCGACCAACTGAACTTCAACGACAAAGAGCGTCAGAAATTCCTGCAGATGCTCGGAATTGAAGGCAGCGCCACCACCCTGCTGTTCCAGTTCTGACAATCACAGGGCGCGCAGTTCATAGGCTGTACTGCGCCCCCCGCCGGGTACCTTTTGCAGGATACCCAGCGCAATCAGATCGTTGATGTCGCGCAGCGCCGTATCGGCAGAGCAGTCGGCCATGGATGCCCAACGGCGACTGGTTCAGGTCGGAATACCGTGCGGAGAATAAACCCCTTAATCTCCGCAAAATATGCGGAGATTATTTCGCAATCAACTCAGGCACGCAATTGCCCACCCTTGATCTGGAACAGACACAACCCAGTCATCTGCGCTAACGTAGGCACTGATATCAACCACCTGTTTCCGTGAGCCCCACATGCACTTCCTCTTGCCCTCCGATGGTTCCGACGCCGCCTTGAAAGCCTTTCAACATGCCGTTGCGCTGGCTGGCAAACTCAATGAACCCAGCCAGTTCACCCTGCTGGTGGTGCATGACGACAGCGGACTGCGCATGGTCAAAGGATTTGTGGGCAAAGGCGAGGTCAATGCCTACCTGAAAGAGATGGCGGACAAGGAACTGGCCAAGTCGCTCAAATGGGCTGCGAAAGCCGGGATCACACCCAAAACCCTGTTCAAGACCGGGCATGTGGGCGAAACGATTCTGGCTGTCATCGACAAGCAGAAACCCGATCTGGTGGTCATGGGCAACAAAGGACGCAGCGGTTTGGCCGACATCCTGATCGGCTCTGTCGCACAACGCGTCAGTTCAAAAAGCACCGTTCCGGTGTTGCTGGTGCCCGCAGGGGACGCGTAGTAATGGGGCAGGCGCCACTAGTGCACCAGCGCCCGCTGCCGTATGGCAATCAGGGCACCTAGCAGCAATGCAGCGCCAGAAAACATCAAGCCGCCGGCCAGCCCGGCCTTACTATCGGAAATGAAACCGGTGATGGCAGGGCCGATGACCTGCCCCACCGCAAAAATGCTGGTGAACAATCCGATGCCGCGCGCCCACTGAGACGGCGGCAGGTTGTGCTTCACCATCGCAGTGGTGGATGCCACCACCGACAAAAATACCGCACCAAATGCAATGCCGGAGGTCAGCAACACCGCCGGATGCGAGCTGCAAGCAGGTGCAAGCGCCGCAAGACCCAGCAAGCCGTTCAGTATGGCCAGCGACTCTCCGCCCCGGAATCGGTCCAGCATGCGTGCCCACAGACGTGATGACGCCATGCAAGCCACACCCAAGGCCACATAAAAAGCGGTGATCTGATCGGCGGGTACTTTCTGTTCGCGCAGCAACGCAATGATGAAGGTCATGTAGCCGATATAGCCCACACCGAACATGAAATATCCCGCCAACCCATGACGCAGACGCCATGCACTCACACGCGCCTCTCCTGCCGGTGGCGACTGGCAATTGCCCAAGGGCTTGCTGCCTGCATACAGCACCACGCTGCATAATGCGCAGATTGCACCCAGCCATATCCAGGCGGGTTGCCATGCATGGGGTCTCTCACTGGCCTGTGCCAACATAAGCGACCACGGCACTGCAAGTGACGACAACACAATTCCAAAACCTGCCCCGCCATAATAGATACCCAGCAACAAACCGGATTTCTGTGGCGCGGCCTGCCCCAGCCGTGCCACCAGCAAGCCACCGGATACAAACACCATGGCACTGCTCATGCCCGCCAGCAAACGCAGCAACAACAGCGATTGCGCTTCAAGGGTGTAACCACTGCCCACCATCCACAGCGATGTGAGCACAGCACCCGCATTCAGCGTGGCTTGAGAACCGATACGCTTGAGCAACACGGGTGTTATCAGTGCGCCAATCAGATAACCCAATGCGTTGGCCGTGTTCAGACTGCCCGCCAGCGTATACGACCACTGCAAATCGTTGCGCATCAAGGGCAACAACAGTCCAAATGAAAACCGCGCCATGCCCAGTGAAATGGCCACACCGAGCGACAATGCACAGGCAATCAAAACGGGGTGGCGGATGGATAAAGGCATGACATCATCGATTCATGTGGAAGAAGAGGTAGAGTTACCGGAGCTTGCTGTGTTTGCATCAACACCCTTCTTGCGTCCGAACAGGCGCTGCATCAGATGCTCGATATCGTCCATCAGCGTGTAGACCACCGGAATGACCAACAGGCTCAGGAATGTGGACGTCATCAATCCGCCAATCACGGCAACCGCCATCGGGCTTCTGAAACTGGGGTCTGCACTGCCCGCTCCCACTGCGATGGGAAGCATGCCTGCTGCCATGGCAATGGTGGTCATGATGATGGGGCGCGCCCGCTTGTGGCAGGCGTCCAGTAGGGCATCGAACCGGCTAATGCCCCGTTCCTCGCGGGCTACAATCGCATATTCCACCAAGAGAATGGAGTTCTTGGTGGCAATGCCCATCAGCATGATCAATCCAATCAATGAGGGCATGGAAAAGCTTTTGCCTGCCAACAGCAAACCCACAAATGCACCACCGATCGACAGCGGCAACGCAGCCAGAATGGTGATAGGCTGCAGTACATCCTTGAACAGCAGAATGAGCACCACCAGAATGCACAGAATGCCAGTCAGCATGGCAAGTCCGAAACTGGCAAACAGTTCCGCCATCACCTCTGCATCGCCGATGTCGCGCTGCGCCACACCGGGGGGCAAATTGCGGATGCTGGGCAAGGCCTGCACGGCGGCCGTCACATCGCCCAAGGCAGCACCTGACAATTCAATTTCAAAATTGACATTGCGGGTGCGATCGTAGCGGTCTACCACTGCAGGGCCGGACTGGACACCGACCTCTGCCACCACCGCCAAGGGAACCGGCATGCCATCGGGCTTTGCAGAGGGTACTGTCAAACGGCCGAGCAAATCCAGATCCGCCCGCGCTGACTGCGGCAATCGCACCACGATGGGAATCTGACGCTGTGTCAGATTCATCTTGGGCAGATTGGCATCATAGTCGCCGACGGTTGCGATGCGCAGCGTCTCGCTGATGGCAGCGGTGCTGATGCCCAAATCTGCTGCACGCGCCGAGTCGGGCTTGACCCAGATTTCAGGACGCACCAAGGCGGCCGTTGAATTGATGCTGCCGATATCAGGCAGCGTTCGCAGATCGCGTTCCACATCGCGCGCAGCAGCGGCCAGTGCCTGTGGATCTTCACCGGCCAGCACCAGCACATATTTCTCTCCTGAGCCACCCAAGCCCACCTTGTAGCGTGCACCGGGCAAAGCCTGCAATGCAGTGCGAATATCGCGCTCCACCGACTGCTTGTGCACGGGTCGGTTCTCCCGCTCAGTCAACAATACCGTGAGCGTAGCTTTGCGCACTTCATTGCCGGCACTCGGCGCCAACGGATCCACACCGGCAGAGCCCGCGCCAATCGTTGTGTAAACCCGTTTGACGTACTTCACATCCTTGATCAGCAAGCGCGCCTGCTCGGCTATCTGCGCAGATTCTTCAACAGTGGAGCCAGGCTGCAATTCCAGATACACCTGCGTTTGCGACAGGTCGTCCGGCGGAATGAAACCGGTGGGCAGCAATGGAATCAGCGCAAGTGATGCAACAAAAAATGCGGCGGCAGCCAGGCAGGTGAGCAAACGGTTTTTAAGCGCCCATGCCACGGTGCGCATATAGGCCTGCATCACGCGGCCATCTTTGTCATGATCGCTGCCAACATGATCGGATGCACGCAACATGTAAGCGGACATCATGGGGGTGAGCATGCGTGCCACCACCAGCGATGCAAACACGGCCAGCGCTGCTGTCCAGCCAAATTGCTTGAAAAATTTACCCGCAATGCCGCTCATGAAAGCGGTGGGCAGAAACACGGCCACCAGCGTAAACGTCGTGGCAATCACAGCCAGACCGATTTCATCTGCTGCTTCCATGGCCGCCTGAAGCGGCGACTTGCCCATGCGCAAATGGCGGACAATATTTTCCACCTCCACAATGGCATCATCCACCAGAATGCCCACCACCAGCGACAGTGCGAGCAGCGACACCACATTGAGCGTGAAGCCCAGATAATACATGCCGATGAAAGCCGGCAATACCGACAGCGGTAATGCCACCGCCGATACAAACGTCGCCCGAATATCGCGCAAAAACAGCCACACCACAATCACGGCCAACAGGGCGCCTTCCAGCAGCATGGCCAGCGAACTGTCGAACTCGCTTTGTACCGGCGTGACGAAATCAAATGCCTCGGTTACCTGCAGGTCGGGCCTTGCCGCACGCAATTCAGTCAGTGCCTTCTGAACACCCGCCCCCACCTCCAGTTCACTCGCACCGCGACTGCGCGTTACTTCAAAACCCACCACCGGCTTGCCATCGAGAAACGCGGCCGACCGGCGTTCAGCCACCGTGTCTTCAATGCGCGCCAGTTCGGACAGGGCCACACGGCGTCCGCCGGGCAATGAAATGGAAAATGTTGTGAGTTCATCAGCACTGCTGACAGTGGCCAGCGTACGGATGGATTGCTCGCGTCCGGACAACTCTGCACGCCCGCCTGCACTCTCCTGCTGTGTGATTTTCAGCTGCCGCGATACATCGGCTGCACTGATGCCCAGCGCCTGCAAGCGCAGCGGATCCAACTCAATGCGAACCTCTCGGGTCACACCGCCCACGCGTGTCACCGCCCCCACACCCTTGACCGACAGCAATCGCCGCGTGATGGTGTCGTCCACAAACCAGGACAGCGCTTCTTCATCCAGCGCATCGGAACTGACGGTGAAGGCCAGCACCGGTGCTCCGGCCAATTCCAGCTTGGCAATGATGGGGTCGCGCAGATCCTGCGGGAGATCCGCGCGGATACGCTGCACCGCAGAACGCACATCATCCACCGCCGCTTGCGTGTCTTTCTCCAGCCGGAACTCGGCTGTGATGTTCACCGTACCATCGAGTATGCGGGTGGTGATGTGCTTGATACCCTGCAAGTTAGCCAGCGCGTTTTCCAGTTTGCGCGCCACATCGCCTTCCAGTTGGCTGGGCGATGCACCCGGCAAATTGGCAGTGACCGACACGGTGGGCAAATCAATATCCGGAAACTGCTGCACCTTCATGCCCATGAAACCCACAACACCGGCAAACGACAGCATCACAAAAAACAGGATGCTGGCGACCGGGTTACGGATGGACCATGCCGATACATTGATGCTCATGGCGCCACCCGCACCACGTCACCGTCAGCCAGAAATCCTGCACCGGTGCTCACAATCTGCGCACCCTCGGGCAAGCCTGAACGTATCTCTACGCGTTGCGCATCGCGACGTCCGGTTTCCACTTTCACCTGACGCACGGTCTGGTCATCATTGAGCACGAACACATAACGGAATCCATCGCGTTGAACCACCGCTGTTTCAGGCAGCAGTGTGGCTTTGCTTTCTGCCAATTGAATGCGGCCACGCAAATACGTACCGGCATTCACGGGGGCTGCATCCGGCAGATCGGCATACACCAGCGCCGTACGGCTGGTGGTGTCCACCACGGGCGATATCATGCGCACACGGGCCAATAGTTCTCTTCCGTCGGGGGCCGTCAGCATCACTTTCATGCCGGGCTTCACCAACGGCATTTCCTGTGCGGTCAATTCACCCCGCCATTCCAGGCGCCCTTTGCGCACCAAGCGGAACAGTTCCTGCCCAACCATCGGAACAGCACCCACCACAGCGGTTCTGGCCGTCACAACGCCATCGTCTGGCGCCAGTACCTGAGCCTGTTTCAAACGCAGGCGCTGCATGTCCAACTGGGCCTTGGCACTCTGCGCACGCGCGCGGGTCATCAATTCCTGAGTCAGCACCTGATTCTGTTGCAGTCCGCTCACTGCGGCTATGTCGGTGAGTGCCCGCAAAGCGTCTGCGTTGCGGGCGGCTTCAGCCTGCGCGGCTTGCGCTTCAGCCAGCGCTGCTTGTGCCAGCGCAATGTCCACTTCAATCGTGTCAGTATTGTGCTGCGCAAGCAGTTGTCCTTTGCGCACCCGGTCGCCTACCTGTGCATGCAACTCCTGCAAACGAACACCTGACAATTCGCTGCCCACCACCATGTCCTGCCATGCCGCCACATTACCGTTCAGGTTGAGGAATGCGGGCAGCGTGGCTGTCTGCGCGGTGGTGAGTTTCACCGTGAGTGCGGGTTTGCCGCGTTTGCCTTGGGATGCAGCAGGTTCCTGCGCGTTTGCATATTGCGAATGAACGCTGGTATATGCCAGCATCACAACCCACATCAGCACAGGCAACAGCGAACACCGGCCCGGCGTTGTTCGATTGGACTGCGGGGCTTGCATCGCGTGTGTCGCTTGCCCTGCTTGCTTCGTTTGCTCCGTTTGTTTCATCGCCATCTTCATTGCTTTTTCATTCCGCTTTTTGATGCAGCTTTCTCATTCGACTCTATTTTTCTGCTCTATCTTTCTGCTCTATCTTTCTGCTTTTGCATTTGCATTCCAGTCACCGCCCGCAGCGCGATAAAGTCCCACCCAGGCCATAGCATATTGCGCCGTCTGCTGCGCAGATTGGGTTTGAGTCGACAGTACTTGCCGGCGCGACGTTTCTTCATCCAGCCCGCTGGAAAAACCCTGCTGACGCCGCAGACTCATCAATCGCAATTGCTCCTGAGCCAGCTTCAATGCATCGCCTTGCTGCTGCACCGTCTGCGCCAGCGCATTAATATCCACCAGCGATTGCTCCACTTCGCTCACTGCCACACGAACACGCTCGCGCAATTGAACGGCAGCCGATTCGTATTCAATCTGTGCAGCTTGCGCCGCCATACGCCTGCGCCCCGCATCAAAAATGGGCAAACGCAGCGCGGGGCTGATGGCCCATGTGGTCACTGACAAGGTAGGACCGCTATTGATGCTGACACGCGAAGGCAGCAAGTTACCGGTGAGACTGAGCGTTGGATAACGCTCGGCCAGTGCCACACCCACATCTGCACTGGCAGCGGCTACATCGTATTGCGCAGCTGCAATGTCAGCGCGGTTTTCCAGCACACGCGCCGGTATGCCATCGATGGCAAACGCCTGTGGCACCGGAACGATTGCATGTCGCTCTTGCAAACGTGTCCGCAGTTCCGACTCTGTAAAACCCGTGAGGGCCACCAGCGTTTTGAGCAACTTTCCGCACTGTGCGCTTTTTTGTTCCGCTGCAGTTTGCGCATCCAGCATCTGTATGCCGATGCGGGTCACATCCACCTGATTGATCACACCCACCGCAGCGGCGGCACGCACGGCTGCATCGGAGCGTTTCAATGACGTTACAGAGCCAGACAGTGCCTGTGCTTCCTGTTCGCACAATCGCAACATCACATAGGCATTGGCTGTTTCGGCTGTCACCGATACTTTCACAGCCGACACCCGCAAAGCGGCTGCCTGCAAACGAGCCTGTGCAGCCTGACGTGCGCGCGCCAAGCCACCGAACAGATCAATTTCCCATGATGCTTGTGCACCGGCGGATACCTGCGAGCGGTACAACACCGGGCCGCCAAAGGTAAACGCCGTACGGGTAAATTCTGCAATGCCGGTCAGTGATGGAAGCGCCTGAGAATCGCTGGCTGCCAGCGCAGTGCGCGCTTGCGCGAAACGTGAGCTGGTCTGTGCGATGTCGCCGGAGACTGCGACCGCGCGATCAATCAGCTCCGCCAGCACGGGGTCTTTGAAATCGAGAACAGTTGCAGTTTTGGCGACGGACTGTCCACTTGCCTCCAAGGGCTGCGCGGTCTGCTGCACGGGGGGCGCCTGCCATACCGTGGCGGCAGGTTTTTCCGGGGCGGGGGCATCGGGGCCAAGCGTTGTCAGGATACCGCGCGAGGTACATGAGGACAGCAACAGCGCAGCCGCAGTGGGTGCCATTGCGCAGATTAACGCAGAAGACAAACGGGCTACGGGGAACCGTCGCAACGTCAATTTGAATGCAATCATTGCTGTGTCAGTCGTTTTTTGCGGGATCTTCAAAAACCGCACCATTGGTCAGCCTGCAATATGCGTCAAAGCACATGAAACCGGAATATGCGTTTATACCCATAGACCGACTGATTCACAGGCTTGAAGGTTTCATCCAGCCCAAGCCCGCCACGGTGTCGCCCATCGGCCTGTATTCACAGCCCACCCAACCGGTATAGCCGATCCCATTCAGCACATCGAATAGAAACGGGAAATTGATTTCTCCCGTCCCCGGCTCATGGCGCCCCGGGTTGTCCGCAATCTGCACATGGGCGATGCGGTGGGCATACTGCCGCAGGCTACCCGCCAACTCACCCCGCATGCGCTGGGCATGGTAGACATCAAACTGGACAAAGGCATTGTCAGCCCCGGCTTCATCCAGAATGGAGATCGCCTGCGCGGCGGCACTCACATAAAAACCGGGCATATCAAAGGTATTGATGGGCTCGAGCAGTAAATTCACACCCTCAGTCCGCAAACGGTCAGAGGCATGGCGCAAGTTATCAACCAGCGTGCGGCGCAGGGTTGCATCGGGTACCCCTGCCGGTGCCAAACCGGCAAGGCAGTTTAACTGTGAAACCCCCAACACACGGGCGTATTGCAGGGCCACATCAATCCCCGCACGAAACTCATCCACCCGGTCAGGATGGCAGGCAATGCCCCGCTCACCCGCATCCCAATCGCCTGCCGGCAGGTTGTGCAGCACGCAGACCAGACCATGGGCATTCATGCGGGCGCGGATGTCTGCGGCCTTGCACGCATACGGAAACTGGAATTCAATCGCTTTGAAACCGGCTTTCGCAGCCGCATCAATACGATCCAGCAGGCTGGCGTGCTCGGTAAACAGCATGGACAGATTGGCAGCAAAACGGGGCATGGTCATTCGCACGGTGCTCAAACTCCCTAGTTTAAGACTGAACCGTCCAGCGGAAAAACCGGCGGCATCTGAACAACACGCGCGTTGCCGAACAAAGCAGGTTTGTCACTCAAACGTGCGAAAATAAGCGCATGACAGCCACCCCCGACACCCCGCAGGGTTCCAATCCTGGCCCCAGTCTGCAACGCTTCGCGTGGGCCTCCATTGCGGCCGCTGCGCTGACCATAGGCCTTAAAACCCTCGCATGGCACATGACCGGATCTGTGGGCCTGCTCTCCGATGCCATTGAGTCGGTGGTCAATCTGGCCGCTGCCATCATGGCACTGTGGATGCTGTGGCTGGCAGAACGACCGGCCAATGAGCGCCACCCGCACGGACACACCAAGGCAGAATATTTCTCCAGTGCGTTTGAGGGCTTCCTCATCCTGTGGGCTGCGCTGAGCATCGGCTATGCGGCCATCCGCCAGCTGCTCAACCCGCAAGCGCTGGAAGACGTCGGCGTGGGCCTGCTCGTCTCTGCGTTGGCCTCCGGCATCAACCTGCTGGTGGCCCGTTGGCTGTTCAAAGCGGGCCAGGAACACCGGTCGATCACCCTTCAAGCCGATGCCCACCACCTGATGACGGACGTCTGGACCTCCGTTGGCGTGGTCATCGGTGTGGCACTCGTTGCTGCAACGGGTTGGGCCTGGCTGGACCCGGTCATTGCGCTCGCCGTTGCGGTCAACATTGTCCGGACCGGTCTGCAATTGATGCAGCAGTCGGCCTCCGGCCTCATGGATGCCGCCATGCCGGCAGACGATCTGGAGCGCATCCGCACCTTGCTCGACAGCCATGCGCCCGACGGCATCACCTACCATGCGCTGCGAACCCGGCAGGCGGGTCGCCGCTCATTTGTGAGCGTGCATCTGCTGATGCCCGGTGCCTGGACCGTGCAACATGCGCATGACTGGGCAGAGCAGATCGAGGGACAACTTCGCGCAGCCATCCCCGGCTGCCATGTCAGCACGCACATCGAACCGGTGGAAGACCCCCGCTCGCTCACCGACGACGACATGAGTTGAGCCCCCTCCGCTAGGCCGGGCAAACCGGCATGCTTTGTCAGCGCACGGGCCGGGTAGCCGCCTCCAACGCCGTCAACCAGCGCAGCGCATGGGCGCGGTCTGCGCCGCACATCTCCTCTGAAGGCTGCAAGCCCGAACAGCATGCCGGGCGCCTCGGGTCTCCAAACAGTTTGCAGTTCAAATCTTCTGTCAGTTGCACACAGGGCACTCCGGCCGGTTTGCCCTGCGGCATGCCTGGTATGGGCGTGGAAATGGAGGGTGCGATGCAACAGGCCGCACACCCCGGGCGGCAGGCGTGCGGACTTGGCATGGACGGAGCAGCAGCGGATGTCATGGCGGCACTGTAACCGTTTTTGCGCTGTTGGACTGCGGAGGCAATCTGCAGACGGCCTCGTTGCGCGCGCGGGCGATTGGCGCTGGAACTCGCGCGCGGAAATTATCACTCATAAAGAACATGAGTACGCCTCTGAAAATCCACCCCCGTGGCTTGACGATTTTGTAGTTCCGGGGATTGACATTCTATTTTTTGTACATACAATAAATGAGAATACATTTCGACCCGCACAAGAGCTGCCGCAACGAGAATGAGCGCGGCTTGCCATTTACGTTGGTTGAATTTTTCAATTGGACAACCGCGTTTGTCATTGAAGACAACCGCCGCCCGTACCCGGAACGTCGATTCCAGGCTTTAGGATTTATTGAAAACAGGCTTTTTTCTGTGGTCTTCACGCCGCAAATCAGCGGAATCCGTGTCATCAGTCTCAGAAAAGCCAACGTACGGGAGTGCAGAGGATATGCTGAAAAAACTCACAAAACGCCTTCACGCTAAAGCGATCGACCCGGACAACCCGGAATGGACTCGTGAACGGTTGGAAGCCGCCAAACCGGCTGCTGAAGTGCTGACGGAACTGCTGGGAGAAACCACCGCCCGGGAAATGCTCCGACCAAGGGGGCGCCCCCTGAGCGATCACCCCAAACAGCGCATCACCATCCGCTTGTCGCAAGAGGTGGTAGAGGCCTTTCGCCGCACAGGCGACGGTTGGCAAACCCGTATCGACGCGGCCCTCAAACAGTACCTTTCCGAGCATCCCCTGTAAGTACTGCTCACGGGGCTGTTCATCGCTTGCCCTTGCACTGGCTCGCTTCCACTTCAAAGCCTGCCAGCAAGGTGCAGAACAGGTCGCTGTGCGACAGCGGTTCGTTGATGAAAGTACGCAGGGCCGCAACAGGCCAATCGAAATACTTGCCTGTCCACGCGATAGCCGCCACATGCGTCTGCTCCTTTGGCGCAATCACCTTGGGGGCGCCGTGCAGGTAAAGTCCATTTTCTCCGAGCGACTCGCCATGGTCGCTGACATACAGCATGGCGGTGGCATGGGTCTCATCATGGCGTTTGAGCAGACGGATCACCTGACCCAAAAAATGGTCGGTGTACCGAATCGCATTGTCGTAGGCATTGTCCAGTTCTTCTTTGGTACAGGCCGACAGTTCGCTGGTCTTGCACACCGGCTTGAAAAACTCGAATGCCTGCGGGTAGCGCTTGTAATAAGCCGGACCGTGATTGCCCATCTGGTGCAGCACGATCAACAAGTCCTTGTCCTTGTGTCGTGCGATCCATTCGTCCAGACCCGGCAACATACCCCCATCGCGGCATTCCGTATCACACACCGGATTGACCTGCGGCGACTTGAAATCTTCAAACGGAACGCGCAGCGCAACGCCCTTGCTGTCGGAGTTATTGTCCCGCCACAGTATTTCGACGCCGTTGCGCTTGAGCACGTCCAGCACATTCTCACGTTTACCGGCATCGGCCAGCGAGAACGCATCTGCCTCCATCCCCGAGAACATGCAGGGCACGCTGACGGCTGTGGAGGTGCCACAGGACGTCACCTTGCGAAACGATGACACGCCCTCCCGCATCAATTCGGGGTTGGTGTCACGGTGATATCCATTTACGGCAAACCGGTCCGCGCGCGCCGTCTCGCCCACCACCAGAATGATCAATTCCTTGCGTTCAATGTCGTGACGGGCATCCGTCAGTCGCGCATCCTGTGCAATGGACTGAAGTTCTGTAGAGGCAGGCAATTCCAACTGCTTGCGAATCAGGCTGACCAGAGACCAGGTGGGATACGTCGGATTGGCATAGTAGCGAACAGGTTTGTGCTCGCGGATGAACGTGGCGTAGCGTGAGGTGTAGGGTGCGATGCACAGCAGCATGAGCACGATCAACAGCAAGCCGGTCAGCAAACGGCTTTTCATCTCCGCAGCAAAACCCATGGACGCCGCTGGCCTGCGATACAACCAGACGGCGGGTGCAATGCCCAAGGCAACGACACGCGCCAGAAACGGCCAGTCGAGCAGATCGCCTGCTTCGGCCACATCGGTCTGCAACGTGCTTTCCAGCATGGTGATATCAATCACCGTGCCGTATCGGTCCATGAAATAAGCGCAGACGGCACTGCTGACCAGAAACCAGCCCGCCAGCAGGGGATACAGGCGACGCCCCGCTACAACACACAGCAGCAACAAAGCGGTTGCCGCTCCAAACAACACAAATACAGACGTTATAAACCCGACGTTGCCCCATTGCAGCGGATAGGCCTTGAGCAACTTGCCCATCAACATGCCATTGCCGGTGATCATGATGAAAACCGAAAGACCCAGCAAACGGGCAACGCGGGGTGTCAGCCAGCGAAAGTGGCGTGACAGCATGGCATCAGACATGTATGGAAGTTGCCTTTTTGTGTGGCGTTATCGGACAGGTGTTATTCATCTCCGGACATTGAACACGCGGTTTTCGGCGAGGCGGGCGACCGGGTCGCTGCGCATGCTTTTTCCAACTACGCATCCCTGTACGGACGCTTTGCACTTGACTGATTGCAAAGCGACCTGAGTGTCAAACGTTTACATTAAGACAAAATTAAGTCGGACTTATACCACCGTAGGTATCAACCCGATGGGGGATTTCACGGAGCAACCTGCCCTTTGAGCACGGTGGCCTGCCCCTTGATGACCGACTCGCTGTCAAACAGGATGGACAGCTTTGGGTGAGCCGTCTGCAGCACCTTCAGCGCATCGGCTTGTCCGCGCAGGTAAAAATCCATCCACGCCAGTGAATACTGCGCTGCAATCTCGCGCCCCCAGGTGGAGGTGGGCAGCAAAGGATAGTTGGTGTGCTGGGCATGTGTGGCCGCATTGGCCACGATGAAAGCACGGTCAGATGTCAGTTTGTCGTACACGCGCTTGACCACTGCGGGGTTCACAAACGGAATGGGGGCAACCGGGCCGTCATGGTCGCCGGTTTGGATCATCACCGGAATCGGGTTCTTGTCGAAAACCGATTGAATCTCACTGATGGGCGCAGCGGCCACCGCTGCCTTGATGCGCGGTTCCACCGCCTGCAAACCCATGGTGGTAATCGCACCCATGCTATGACCAATCACGCCAATGCGCTGGGTATCGATGAACTGCTTCACCGGTGACTGGTTCAACAAATACGTCAGCGCATCCTGCGCTTCTTCTACGTTGTTGCCAGGGTCGCCCGCCGACTCATCAGCCGAACGACCCTGCCCCGAAAAGTCGAATGCAAACACCAGATAACCTGCATCCGCAAACAACTGGTGCCACCAGCGGTACACGGAGGTATTGGTGTTCAGACCCTCCAGCGCCAGAATCACCGGGAAGGCGCCGTTGACGGCCTGGATCTGCCCGCGCTTGGGCAGCACCACTTCACCATACAGGTCGGTACCGTAGCGGTTTTTGAATTTGACGGGCACCAGCGCCACTGCGGCATTATGCTCGGGGTGACCATACCAGTGATAGGCGTGTTGAATGCGGGACCCGTCCTGCAATTGCGCTGCCATGGCGCGCGCCTGAAATTCCATCAGCGTAGGGTCGCTGATATCGCGCACCGTGTAGCCAAACGCCACATAGTTGGTGGCTTCAATGGCGGGCGCAATCGGAATGGCAGCGGCAGCGGCTTTCAACTGGGCAGCACCGTCTGCCGTGGGCAGGGGCGAGGCAGGCGGGTCTTCACCCGGTTTGGACGCAGGCCAACCGAAATCGGCAGAGGACGCAGACGTTCTGACAGCGCTGTTCGCACCTGATGCGGCAGACGACAACGGAGAATCGGACGTGCCGTTACAGGCGGTGAGCGAGGACACAAGAGATGCCAGCACAACTGACATGACACCGACACGGATGAAAGACTGCATGAGAACCGCCGCTGGTAATGGGTATTGTCGGTTATACCTGTCTGATGATGCAGACAGATTCAGACGGTGATTGAGGGCGTTCTCTATTCCCCCGTCAGAATAGCCACCCAGCGTCAAAACAGGCCCATGCCAAGACCGGCCGCCAAGGCCTGCCCGCTTTCCCTGCACTTTTGAATATCTGCGGCAGTCAGCACCTTGGGCGCCAGAATGCGTTCCGGCGTTTGGGCATGGGTGCAGATCACCAGAGGTGGAGCCACTTCACGCAGGCGCCACCCGGTGAGAATGCGCTGTATCTGCCGCACGGCCCCACTGCCGTCACTGCCGGCGCACACCATCAGCATGGAAGGCCGCCCCTGTATGCGGTCCAACACGGGGTAATAGGTTCGTTCGAAGAAGTCTTTCATGAGGCCCGACATGCTGCCCAGCATCTCGGGGCTCACAAAGGCATACCCATCCGCTGCCAGCACATCGTCCGGACCTGCGTGCTGTGCATTCATCAACCATACCTCAATGCCTGCTTCCGTTGCCGCGCCCTGCGCGAACGCTGCGGCCATGGCCTGCGCCCCGCCGGTGGCAGAGTGCCAGACAATCAGCAGGACGGGTTTGCGCGCTTTCATGGGGTACTCAATCACGATGGTCGGACGATCAACATGATATCAAGCGGATAGCCCACGACTGAAAGCACGGGGCGTCGGCAACATGGCAACAATCATCAAGTCGACAGGCTTGATTTGACACCCGATGAGGCACTTGCATCTCTAGCATTCAGGCACGTATTCCATCGATCAGTGAACTGACAGGACAGAGGCCATGGATGCATTTGACTACATCATCATCGGCGCAGGCTCGGCCGGCTGCGTTTTGGCCAACCGCCTGACAGCCTGCGGCCAATACCGCGTACTGCTGCTGGAGGCCGGGCCGGAAGACAGCAGCCCCTTCATCCACATGCCCGCCGGTGTCGCTGCGCTCATGCACAGCAAGAAACTGAACTGGCGTTTCTGGACCACCCCACAAAAACACCTGAAAAACCGCATCATGTT
>SXZD01000082.1 GCA_005788065.1 Burkholderiales bacterium | reverse complement strand
ATGCCGTCCGAACCGCTCGGAGCTACGTAAGCAAAAACAGTGCCATTGCAAACATGCGTTAACCGGTGCGTGAGCAGAACGGGGGCGACAACATGAGCACTAATTTGGTGCAATCTTGAAAAACCACGCACCAAAATAAGTCGCAGCTTATTTAACGAAATTTGTCCCCCCAACTGTGGTGATGTGCGAAAAGACCAGTGGTCATACAAAAAGGCCTGTTGTATATTTTGTGAACCCCGTGTCTTTTTGCGAAGGAGACAGCGATGGCCAGCGTAGAAATCTGCGACGAACTGCTTGAAAAAGCCCACGATCATGCACGGGAGAACGGGCATGCGTACGCTGGCTCACTGACTCCGAAAGACGCTTGGGCGTTGCTGCAGAGTGACTCCACGGCGATGCTGGTTGATGTACGGACGCAGGCCGAACTGGACTGGGTGGGTATGGTTGACCTGTACGATGACCGCTGGGTTCACATCGAATGGAATGTGTACCCCCAAAACACCCGCAATCCTGAATTTTTGGCTCTGTTGGAAGAGGCGGTGCCAAAAGATGTCACGGTGCTGTTTCTATGCCGCAGCGGGGTACGCTCGCACCACGCGGCGGCCTTGGCCACTGAGCATGGATATAAATGCGCGCTCAACATCCTGGAAGGGTTTGAGGGAGACAAGAACACGCAGAGTCATCGGGGCAAGAGCAACGGGTGGAAGAAGTCCAATCTGCCGTGGTTGCAAAACTGATATGCCGATAGTCGGCGCACTTGAAAGATCGGCGCACTTGAAAGATCGGCGCACTTGAAAGATCGGCGCGCTGGAATGATCGGCGCACTGGAATGATCGGCGCACTGGAATGATCGGCGCACTGGAATGATCGGCGCACTGGAATGATCGGCGCATCCAGGTCACCCGTTGTCGCTCCGGCGGTTCTCCCGGCTCATTTGCTGCGACTTTGTGCTCGCATCCTCTTCGCCCCGACTTCGCGGGGCCTCAGAACGGCTGACTCGCAGTCGCGCAGTCAAATGCCCGGGTGCGATCCGGCGGAGTCGACTTCCGGATGCCCTCTGACACATTGAACTTTGCGCGCCGCTGCCTCACTCGTCACTCGTCTCTCGTCACTCTGCCTTCCATCGGTCCGCAGCCGCATTATCACTGTGGCGCGCTTCTACCCATCTGTCGCCCTGCGGCGTGACTTCTTTTTTCCAGAAAGGTGCGCGCGTTTTTAGATAGTCCATGATGAATTCGCAAGCGGCGAATGCTTCTCCGCGATGTGCGCTTGAAACGCCAACAAAGACGATCTGGTCAGTGGGGTGAAGTGTACCGAACCGATGGATGACACGGATGCGGATCAGGTCAAAGCGCTGCCTTGCCTCTTGTACGATGCCCTCAAGGCTGCGCTGCGTCATGGCTGGGTAGTGTTCCAGCGTGAGGGTGCGAACGCCCTGCCCTTCATTGATATCGCGCACGGTTCCGACAAAACTGGCGATTGCACCAACGGCTGGCTGATGCAGGCGAAGTGCGATAATTTCCGCGCCGACATCGAAATCGTCCAATTGAACGCTGACAGCATCGGCCGGGATGATCGCAGGTGTGTGACTCACGGGATCACCCACCGGTGACTGGCGGGAAAAACGCCACTTCACCACTTGCAGGCAGAACTGCCGTTGGCTCGACCATATCGAAATTGATGGCCACCCGGACAGACCTGCCTGCTGCCAGCGCGGTTGCGTACGGCTCTCCGCGTTCGCACAAAAAGGTACGGAGGTCGGCAGCAGTTTTGACACCAACAACAGGTTCGAAGATTTCTTCTTCAAGCCCGATGGCTTCTCTGAGGCTGGCGAAGTATTTGACGGTCAAGGACATTAGGGCAGTACCAAGGCGCTGAATGGCACGTAGCTTACCGGGTCACCCGCTTTGACCACAAGCCCGGGAGCTATCCGGACAAACCCGTCTGCCCACGCCACTGCAGCCAACGCGGCCGACCCCTGGTTGTCGTGCAAGTGAACAGCACCATCGGCATCAAGCTTGGCACGCAAAAATTCAGTGCGCTTCTGGTCTGGGCGCGGCCAGTCAAAAGCGGCCAGGCGGGTTTGCTCAAGCGCACACAAGCCGGGCAGCCCCGTGGAGCAGACATCTCCATGCTCAATCGCATGCAAACCGGGCACACTCGTCACGCAAACATCGCCCTGCTCAGGCGATTGCTGCGGCTGTACGGATTGAGCGTTCGGCTGCAACGCCGGGCCAGGCGTCGCGCAGGCCACGCGCCAGATCAGCGGTCGCAGCAGCAATAGAAAACCAGCAAAGCTGCTGACAGGGTTTCCGGGCAAACCGGCAAACAGGGCATGCGAACCGTCTTGGCGCCTCACATGCCCGATAGCGATAGGCTTGCCCGGCTTCATGGCCACTTTCCACGCCTGCAGTTGCCCTTCGAGTTCCAAGGCATCGCGCACATGGTCTTCTTCGCCGACCGACACGCCACCCGAACTGAGAATCAGGTCGCAATGCGATAACTGGCGCAGCGCTGCGCGGGTGGCATCCAGCGTGTCAGCAACCTGCCCGATGTCTTCAATGTAGATGTAAGCACGCTGCAGGAGCGATCGCCACATCCAGCGGTTGGAGTTATAAATCTGGCCGCGCTGAAGGGGCTCGCCGGGTTGGCGCAACTCGTCGCCGGTAAACAGCAGACCGACCCTGATCTTGCGCAGCACACTGACCTGGGAGAAACCCATGCTGGCCAATAAGGCCACCACACCGGCAGACAGGCAGGTACCTGCTGTCAGAATGCGAACACCTGCCCTCAATTCATCGCCGGGCTTGCGCACATGGCTGCCCTGTTTGAGCGGCTGCGCCAACACCACAGCGCCGTCCTCGCGCACAGTCACCTGCTCTTGCATGACAACGGTATCAGCACCATCTGGCAACATGGCACCAGTAAAAATGCGAGCGACAGTACCGGGCTGCAAGGCATCGGGCAAGCTGCCAGCCGGTATGCGCTGGCTCACCGGAAGAGCCACAGCGTCTTGCCCGTCTGTCGTTGCAATATCAGCATACCGCAGTGCGTAGCCGTCCATGGCGCTGAGTGCCTCGCGCGGCTGGTCAAACGGTACCATGACATCTTCTGCCAGCACGCGGCCGATGGCGTCATTGAGCGACAGCCTTTCGCAAGACAGCGGCGCAACGGGTGTCTGTTCGATGAGTTCGCAGAGTTGTTCAAGACTGAGCATGGGACATCTCCGAGAGCATGAAGTCAACGATGGCTTTTGCATCGTTGAGCGGTAGTACAGGCAAGGGACAATCGGGCAGTGGCGCATCTGAAGCGACTGCAACAACCTGAGGGTCTTCCGGATAAATGTGCTGGCGAGCCAATTCGTTGCGCCACACCTCGATGCGCAAAAAAGCTTCGCGCTTGTAACCCTCGATAAGCACCCAGTCACAGGGCGAGAGCCGTTGCAGATGCGATTGAAAATCGGGTTCTTCCTGCTCGCGGCATTCGTGCAGCAAGGCCCAGCGACGTCCGCCACTGATCAGAACTTCGGTGGCACCCGCTTCGCGATGACGCCAAGAATCTTTGCCCGGCTTGTCCATATCGAAGCCGTGGTGTGCATGCTTGATGACCGACACGCGCAAGCCACGGCGTGTCATTTCCGGAATCAGCTTTTCCAGTAAGGTTGTTTTACCCGCGCCGGATCCACCCGTAAAACCCATCACCCGCATGCTGCCCCCTGCTTGATATTTTTGTCCGGAACATGATGCCGAGCCACGGGCGCGAAGTGAATCAAGGAGAACCCGGCTGTACCCGTTGCCCCGAATCGGACCGTACGTGAACGCGCACGACCGAAACAGGCGACCGGGGAATATCAGGTATTGCTGTGGATGAAATCCTTGACTGCCTGAACCGACGTGGGCAATTCCATGACGCGCTGTGGCAGTTTCTCGATATCCTGATGTTCAGGACGACGCGGCGGTTCAATGCCAACCGCCTCGACAATCGTCTGCGCAAATTTGACCGGCAACGCAGTTTCCAGCACGACCATGGGCACGTTGGCTTCGCGCTTTTCAAGCGCCACTTTCAGACCGTCTGCCGTGTGTGTGTCGATCAGCGTGCCATACTTTTCGTGCGCCATGCGAATGGTCTGCAAACGGTTGGCATGGGTTGAAACACCCGACTGGAAACCGAAGCGACCGGCCACCGATGCAAACTCGGGCGTACCTGACAGATCGAACTGCCCCTGTGTCGCAAGCGACTTCCACAGTGCTGCGGTACGTTGCGGGTCGCGCCCCACCACGTCATACACGAAGCGCTCGAAGTTGGATGCCTTGGAGATATCCATGGACGGGCTGCTGGTTTCGTGCGTTTGTGCCGATGTACGCGGACGATAAACCCCCGTGCGGAAAAACTCGTCGAGCACATCATTCTCGTTCGACGCAAGGATCAGGCGGCGGATCGGCAATCCCATCATGCGCGCGATATGGCCAGCGAAGATGTTGCCGAAATTGCCAGAAGGCACCGCGAAAGACACCTGCTCGTCATTGCCGCGGGTCGCTGCAAAGTATCCCTTGAAATAATAGACCACTTGGGCAATCACCCTCGCCCTGTTGATCGAATTGACTGCGCCGATGCGATGTGCGCTCTTGAACGCCGCATCGCCGCTGACTGCCTTAACGATGTCCTGGCAGTCATCAAACACGCCGCGAATGGCGATGTTGAAAATGTTGGTGTCCTGGAGCGAATACATCTGCGCCCGCTGGAAGGGGCTCATCTTGCCGTGCGGCGACAGCATGAACACACGGATGCCTTTGCGGCCGCGCATCGCGTATTCCGCTGCCGAGCCGGTATCACCGGAGGTCGCACCGAGAATATTCAGCAGTTCTCATCTATTGAGGAACGGATTCTTGGTAGAAGTGTGGTGCATTTCTTACTTAAGGACGGGTTGACGCAAGGTCACGTTTGCGATGAAATTAGAGAGTCGTTCTATATGCCCGAAAGCAGTATCGAACGCATTCCTATTCTGTCGATTAATTTAACCGAACGAGTAACGGCTAGTACCTTCAGATCCGCAAGCAATGGTCGTGACTGGTGGGGACAAATGTGGCATGATGCGCGGCAGTTCATCAACGCTTCCGAGGCGGAGATTTTGGCAGCCCTCCCCGAAATTGAATACCATCGGTCGTATCAATGCGTTACTGACGGTGCGTGGGTGCAGATTGTGGTAAAGGATGAGAGAATCGCTTTTATTGCTAGTCTAAATAGCCAATGGAATATGACGTGGTCCGATCGACACGTACAAGAAACTATCTCCTATGCGACTCACATCGCACCCATTTTTAAACACTGTTTTTTACCAATTGAAGAAGCTTTGAAGAAATTGAACGATTTCCTCCAATGTCGTTCGCTTGACGGATTTGTTTCCTACAAGCATGCGATCGCAACGAATAAAACCGAACTCAATTTGTGGGATGAGGAAACTCGTCTCGAAATGTAATGTCGTCGGTATGACCAACGATACTGGAACGATCGTGGTCCTTGAGAATGGGACGCGAATGGCACTAGAAGATCGCGGCGCAATTCTAACGCAATGCCGAGCAATAACGCTCCATCAGT
>SXZD01000081.1 GCA_005788065.1 Burkholderiales bacterium | reverse complement strand
TCTCGGCCTTGATCCAGTGCATGGCAAATGACACCAGACGTACGCCCCGGCTGGGATCAAATCGCTTGACGGCTTTCATCAGCCCGATATTGCCTTCTTGAATGAGGTCGGCATGCGGCAGCCCATAACCCAGATACTGTCGGGCAATGGCAACCACCAGACGCAGGTGGCTGAGCACCAGCCGACCGGCGGCTTCGAGGTCGTTTTCGTTTTTCAGCCGTTGCCCCAGATCATGCTCTTCTTCGGGGGTGAGCATGGGAATCTGGTTGACAGCACGGATGTAGGCGTCGAGGTTGCCCACCGGCGCTGTGACCACTGACCAAGGGTTTCTCAGGGCCAGTGCCCGGGAGGCAGAAACGGGTGCGAGTGACAGGGCTGCAGTGTTGCTCATGGCGGTTTTACAAAAGCTCACGAAATCAATTTCGACGTTAGCACTCTACTATAAGGAGTGCTAATCGTCCATATCCGGAATTCCCTCAAAGGGAGGGGATAGAGCGTTCCTCCCTGCCTCCGGCGGTGTTAACATCCCCACACTTCATCTGTCACTTTAATTGCAGTCCCGGCCTCGACCGTCTAGCCTGAGGAAGACCTGTGCGCATACCGCTGTATGTGGATCTCGATGGAACCCTGACCCACACCGACCTGTTGCTGGAGTCGGCGCTGGAGTTGCTCAAACGCAACCCCCTTCATTTTTTTCTCCTGCTGTTCTGGCTGTTCAAAGGCGGTCCCGCCCGTCTAAAAGCCGAGATCGCAGCGCGCACCCAGGTAGACGTCAGCTGCCTGCCCTACAACGAAGCGTTGGTCGACCGCCTCAAATCAGAGAAGGCGTCAGGGCGGCGCATTGTGCTGGCCAGTGCATCCGACCGCAAATGGGTGGAGGCCGTGGCGGCTCATCTCAAGCTTTTCGATGGGGTGCTGGCCAGCGACGGGCAGAACAACCTCAAATCCGGTGGCAAGCGCCGCGCCATCGAGCAGGATGCGCGCGGTCAGGCGTGGGCATATGCCGGCAACAGCCGCGACGACGTGGTGGTGTGGGCGGGCGCGCGAGAGGTGTGGGTGGTCAATGCCAAGCCATCGCTTGAGCGCACCGTGCGCAAATTGCACCCGCAGGGCGTTTTCATCGACGGCATCGCAAAGTCGCTGCGGCACTATGTCAAAGCGCTGCGCCTGCATCAGTGGGCCAAAAATGCCCTGCTGTTCGTGCCCCTGCTGGCTGCCCACAGCTCGGATCCGGATGCGTGGTTGAGGGTGCTGGCCGGTTTTGTGATCTTCGGGCTGTGCGCCTCGTCCACTTATGTCATCAATGACCTGTGGGACCTGCGGTCGGATCGTCTGCATCCGCGCAAGCGCATGCGTCCCTTTGCCAGTGGAGCCTTGTCCATCCTGACCGGTGGCATGCTGGTGGGCACCTTGCTGCCCCTGTCGCTGGTGGCTGCCTGGCTGCTGTCGCCGGGGTTTTTTGCGTTGGTCGTGCTGTATGTGGTGATTACGCTGGCCTATTCATTCCGCCTCAAGCGTATCTCGCTCATTGATGTGCTGACGCTGGCCATCCTGTATACCCACCGCATATTGACCGGGGGGGTGCTGGCCGGGCTGACGGTCACGCATTGGCTGCTGGCTGTCTCGCTTTTCATGTTTCTGAGTCTGGCGCTGGTCAAACGGTGCACAGAGCTGGAGTGGATGCAGCAATTGGGCAAAGCGGGTGCTGCGGGGCGTGGTTACCGGGCTACCGATCTGTCATATCTGGTGAGCATGGGGGTGTCCAGCGGTTTTGTGTCAGTGCTGGTGCTGGCCCTGTATATCGAAAGCCAGCGCGGCTCGGCTGCCTATCCGCATGCCGAACTACTGTGGGGTGCGTTGCCGGTGCTGATGTACTGGATCATGCGCCTTTGGATCAAGACATCGCGCATGGAGATTCACGATGATCCGCTGCTGTTTGCAGCCAAGGATCCGAGCAGCATCGGTGTCGGCATTGTCATCGGCCTGATTGCCGTGGCGGCAACCGTACATTGGGGGTAGAGGTGAGCGGACAGATGTCAGGGCGGGGTTTGGGGTCGGGCGACAGCGGCTCGGCTGCCGGTGGGTACGGTGCACCGGATGCGACTGTCTGGCGCAAGCGCTTCTGGCATGTGTTCTGGGGCTTGCTGACCATCAAGATCTGGCTGGCCGCTACCTTTCCCATCACGGGCGATGAGGCATTTTTCTACTGGTGGGGTGTGTACCCTGACTGGGGTTATTACGACCATCCGCCCATGGTGGGCTGGTTGCTTACCATATTGCATGCCATCTCGGACCATCCGCTGGTGCTGCGTTGCGCAACCGTGATGCTGTGGGGGGCTATCAGTATCGGACTGGTGGATCTGCTCAAACGCTTGCTGCCAGAGTCTGCGCATGCGCAGGCATGGGCCACCGGTGTGGTGTTCCAGTTGCTGCCCTTTACCTGGGCACTCAATGTGGTGACGACGGATACGCCGCTGATTTTCTTCATGTTCTGCTCGGGCTACGCGTTTGTGCGTTCGCTGGATTCCCGCAAATGGCTGGCCTGGTCTGTACTGAGCGGTGTGGCTTTGGGCTTGGGTCTGCTCTCGAAGTTTTTTGCGGGTTTGCTGGCCATCGGCTATTTCGCAGCGTGCGTGCGCACGCGTCGCGGTTGGGCACAACTGTTTGTCATCGCGTTCTCCGCGCTGCCGTTTTTTGGCTTGAATATCGCCTACAACGCTACCCATTGCTGGAACAACGTGATGTTCAATCTGGTCAACCGTCATGAGGGTGCCCAGACGTCTGGGCGCACGGTGCTGGTGTATCTGGGCATGATGCTCTATTTGATCACACCGTGGGCCTTGTGGCGGTTTCGCAGGGCGTGGGCAGACGGACATGCGCGCTGGGCTTTGTATTGCCTGTTTGGCGTGCCGTTTGCGCTGTTTTTGTTGTTGTCCATCAAAAAGACCATAGGCCTGCACTGGGTGCTGGGTTTCATGCCGTTTGTCTTTCTGGCCTACGGGCTGATGGTGCCGGTGCAGACTCTCAAGCGCCATGCGATGTTCAATGCGGTGTTCAGCGTACCGCATTTGCTGGCCCTGGCGCTGATCATCATTCCATCAAGCGACTTCTGGCGGGGCAAGGCCTTGCATGCCGAAGTGGTGTTTCACAAGGACACGCCCGCCATCGTCGCTGCCCTGCGCAGCAATCTGCCCGAAGGTGCGAAACTGGCAGCCACCGCTTATACGCCTGCTGTCACGCTGGGTTTTCATGCGGGCGAGTACATTCCGGTTTTGGGCACCGGCAAGTTTCATGCGCGGCAGGATGATGTGGAGGTCGATTTTCGCCAGTACGATGGCAAGACGATACGCGTGTTCGATAAACGCCAGCCGGACCCGGCCCACTATGCACCCTGGTTTGAACATGTGAGCACCGGATCGTTCGAGGTCAGTGGCATCCGCTACCACTATCTGGATGGGAAAGGGTTTCGCTACCCGGTGTTCCGCGACACAGTGCTCAAGACGATTTTTGACCGTTACTACCAGATACCTGCTGTATTGCCGAGGTGCGGTTGCCCGTTTACCGAGCGCTACGGGTTTGAGCTGACGCCTTCACGTTGGGACAGATAAGACTGAGTCAACCCGCTCAAATAGGCATGCGTCAGCCTGCTTAGCGGATGCTCCAGACGGTGCGTTTGACCGATGCCCATGCGCCCAGCATCACCAGCAGTGTCCAGCCGGCCAGACCGATGAATGCCCAGATGGCTGACGGCGATGTGAAGCCGAAATGGCGGTCGAACTCACGGATGTAACTGCCCACCGCCTTGTCTGCGGCCAGCATGGTGACGGCCACACCGGCATATGCCATGCCATAGGCGAGCAGGGCCAGCGACAGCGACCACCACAGTGTTGGGCGTCCTACCTCAGAGTCGGTGGCTCCCAGCGATTTGAGCACATGCACTTCTGCTTTCTGCCCCACCAGTTGCAGACGTACGGTGTTGAACGTGACGATGACCACCAGAATGCCCACCAGAGCGCTGACGCCCAGCGCCAGCAATTGCAGGCTGGTCAGCAGGGTGCGAAGACGGCGTATCCACTGGCTGTCGAACTGAACATGCTCAACCCCGTCGAGCTGTTTCCAGGCGCTGATCCAACCGGCCATCAGGCTCTCATCGACGTCCTTCCCCAATCTGAACCGGACCACCAGTGTGTAGGGCAGCGGATTGTCGGGCAAGGCATCTGCCAGATCAGGAAACTGACTCTGCTCCTTCAGGATGAGCAGGGCTTTCTCCGGGGGGATGATCTCTGCGCCGGACACCGCACGTTCACGCAGTACCCTGGCGCGGGCATCTTCAACCACCGACAGCGGCGTTTTGACCTTGAAGAACACGCTGATTTCGGGGTCGCCGATCCAGCGGTCCATGGAGGGAAGCATGGCAGATACGCCCTGCACGAGCGACCATGGCAGCGCCAGTGCGATGCTCAGTACCAAGGCATTCATGAAATTGCCGATGGGATGATCCACCCAGGGCTTCATGCCGGTTTTGATGGCAAACAGTTGTACCCGGAACCAGCGGTTCATGCGCCACCCCGTGTGTCCAGGGATTCCAGTTCGCCGCTGCTCAAGCGCATGCGGTGAGACCAGCCGCGGAAACGCTCAGGGTCGTGTGTTGCCACCACGATGGTCACGTTGGCCTGGTTGAATTCGCGGAACAATTGCGCAATCTTGTCGGCTGCCACGTCGTCCAGTTGTGCAGTGGGTTCGTCGGCCAGCAACAGTTGCGGTCGATTGACGATGGCTCGTGCAATGGCAATGCGCTGCTGTTCGCCGCCGGACAGAACGTCCGGATACACCTTGGCAGCCTTGGCCAGACCGACACGCGTGAGCGCTGCTGTAACGCGCGCCTGTATTTCCTTGCTGTCCTGCCCTGCAATCTGCATGGGCAGAGCCACGTTTTCAAAGCAGGTGCGATTTGCCAGCAGTGCCACGTCGTTGCCGATGTAACCGACAGAGCGGCGAAAATGCGCACGGGCTGCACGCGACATTTTGCTCATGGCTTTGCCGGTGACGGTGACTTCTCCGCGCGTGGGCGCCTCGAAAGAGGCAAGCAGACGCAACAGCGATGATTTGCCGGCGCCTGAAGGTCCTTCGACCACGACGTAGGATTTGGCGGGTATCTGCAGGCTGACCTGGTTGAGTGCCAGCGACTTGCCGTATTTGAGACTGACCGTGCGAAATTCGATCATGCAGCGTCTTCCAGTCCTACCAGTGCATTGGCATAGTCGCGGGCGCGGAAAGGCCGCAGATCGCCGATTTTTTCGCCTACGCCGATGAAGGCCACCGGCACCCGGTTGGTCATGGCCATGGCAGCCAGGATACCGCCCTTGGCTGTGCCGTCCAGCTTGGTGACCACCAGCGCGGTCACGCCCAAGGCATCGTTGAAGGCTTTCAACTGCATGAGTGCGTTCTGTCCGTTGGTGGCATCGAGCACCAACACCACTTCGTGGGGCGCCTCTGGCATGGCCTTGCCCATGACTCGTTTGATCTTCTTGAGCTCTTCCATGAGATGCAACTGCGTGGGCAGGCGACCGGCGGTATCGGCTATCAGGATGTGGGCATTGCGGGCGGTGGCCGACTGTACTGCGTCAAACGCCACGGCAGCCGCATCGGCGCCTTCTTGGGAGATGACCGTGATGTTATTGCGCTCGCCCCAGACAGCCAGTTGTTCGCGCGCTGCGGCACGGAAGGTGTCTCCGGCGGCCAGCAAAATGGAGTAGCCGATGTCGCCGTACCAGTGAGCCAGCTTGCCGATACTG
>SXZD01000080.1 GCA_005788065.1 Burkholderiales bacterium | reverse complement strand
GCTGCTGGTTATCTTCATGGTCACAGCACCGATGGCACCTCCAGGTGTGCTTGATCTGCCCAGTGTGGCCAAAAGCAACCAGGCGCAGAACCAGCCGCCGGTTGAGGTCAATATTAAGGCAAGTGGTGACATCACGGTTCGCGACCGCAACAACGGCCAGGAAACCAGTGCACAAAAAGGCAGCATCGCCACCGTGGTCAAGCGAGTCAAGGGCAAGGACGAAGACAGGCCAGTGGTCATCGCCGCTGACAAGTCCGTGAAGTATGAACTGGTGATGAACGTCATGGACGAATTACAACGCGCATCCGTCCCCCGCGTCGGTTTGTTGGTCAAGCCTGCCCCATGACACAACCCCCCGTTCCCCCCGGACGCAACGAGCCTGGTGTCGGCAAGACCGGCAGCCCAGGCATCTTTGCGGACACCACCACAGACCCGGCCCGGCGCATGATTGCCGACCGGGGGCCGTTGGCTGCCTTGGAGGGATGGACGCTTTCACTCGAATCCGGCAGCGACCGCGACATGCCGGGCGAAGATCCGTATGCCCGCCGTAGCCTGATCATGGCATTGGTGGCTCATGGGCTCCTGGTCGCCATGCTGGTGATGGGCGTGCAATGGGTAACGCGCGAAAGCGCGCCCATGCAGGCCGAACTGTGGGGCGCCATGCCCGACAGCGCACCACCGCCCCCGCCGCCTCCGCCCGTGGCCGAAACCAAGCCGGAGCCCAAACCCCTGCCCAAGCCAGAACCGAAGCCAGAACCGAAACCTGAGCCCAAGCCCGAGGTAAAGCCGGACATCACCCTTGAAGAGAAGAAAAAGAAACTCAAGGAAGAGAAGTTGCGCAAAGAACAGGAAAAACTGGAGGCGCAAAAAGAAGAACAGCGCAAAAAAGAAGAACTGAAAGAAGAAAAACGCAAGCAGGAACTGGCAAAACAGGAAGAACAGAAAAAGCGCGACGCTGAGCAGGCCGAGAAGCGCCGTCAGGCCGAAATGGAAAAAGCCATTCAGCGTGAACTAGAGAAAGAACGCGAACGCGAACGTGAAAAAGCACTGGCTGACCTCCTCAACAAGGACAATCAGCGGGTGGCCGGAGGCATGCCACAGGCTGGTGGCGGATCTGGTGTCAACCGCGACCCCACCTACATCGACCGCATCATCGCCAAAATCCGCAGCAACCTGGTGGGCTCGGCCTGCGACGCCCTGCCCGGCAATCCAGAGGCGATTTTCATTGTGGAGCAATTGCGCAACGGTACGGTCGTCAAGATTGCCAAGCGCAAGTCCACCGGATCGGTCAGTTGCGACGACGCCATCGAACGGGCGATCAACAAATCCGACCCCCTGCCCACCGCCAAAGAGGGCAGTTACGCGCGCGAATTGGAGTTGAGCTTCAAACCCAAAGAAGGGCGTTGAAGGCGGATCGCCCCGGCTTCCCCAATCGCCCCTAAAGAGAGGGGAAAGTGGGATAAGTGAACCGAAACACCATCAAAAATCATTTAATTGACCCGATCTGGGTTTGATTTCCGGCTTGCAAGGGCTGCCGTCGTCAGCTTTGGCGGGGCCAGATCCGAAACAGGACGTAAAACCCGCAGCGAAAGCATACGCTTGGCGGTGGGGTCTGCTATTATTTCGGCTTTGAAACAATTGGGTACAACAGTTACATGGTGGCCTTTCCGACCTCCCTGACCGATCCACGCCAATGGATCAAAGCATTGATGCTTTTGTGTCTGGCCGTAGGCTTCGCGTCTGCCAGTGCCCAACTGCGTATCGAGATCACAGGCATCGGAGCAAACCAGTTTCCGGTCTACATTGCCGACTTCGCCTCCGAAGAAGCGCCTCCACAAAACATGGCTCAGATCATCCGCGACGATCTGGAGCGCAGCGGCCTGTTCCGCAATGTCAACGCTTCATCCAGCGTGACTCTGAACGAAAATTCGCCCATCAGCTATCCCAGTTGGAAAGCCGCCGGCGTGGATGCCATGCTCACAGCGTCCATCACGCGCCTGGCCAACAACCGCTATGACATCCGCTTCACCCTGCACGACGTCACCAAACAAAACGTGATCGGCGGGCAAACGTTTGTGGTTCCGACCGCGCAACTGCGTTACACAGCCCACCTCATTGCCGACTACATCTACCAGAAAATAACCGGCGAGCCTGGCGTGTTTGCCACCCGCATTGCCTACGTCACCAAGAACGGTCCGCGTTACGAACTGATCGTGGCTGATGCCGACGGCGATGGTGCGCAGACGGCCCTCACGTCCAAAGAACCCATCATTTCTCCGACCTGGTCGCCCGATGGCACACGTCTGGCCTATGTGTCATTTGAATCACGCAAACCTGTTATCTACGTGCACAGCCTGCCCACAGGTCAGCGGGTCGTTCTGGCCAATTACAAGGGCAACAATTCCGCACCCGCATGGTCTCCAGACGGGTCGCGTCTGGCATTTACACTTACGCGCGATGGTTCTTCCCAGATTTATATCGCCAATGCAGACGGATCAGGCCTCAAGCGTCTGACGCAGACATCAGGCATCGAGACAGAGCCGTTTTTCTCGCGCGACGGCAGCCAGATCTATTTCACGTCCGACAGGGCCGGCGGCCCGCAAATTTATGCCATGTCCACCGACGGATCCGGCGTGCGGCGTGTCACATTCAATGGCACCTACAATATTTCGCCCCGTATCAGCCCTGACAACAAGACCATGGCTTTCATCGCGCGGCGCGAAGGGCAATTCCGCCTGGCCACGCTCGACTTGGCTACCGGCGAAGAGCGCCTGCTGACCAACAGCAACCGTGACGAAAGTCCCAGCTTTGCAGCCAACGGTCGCATGATCATGTACGCAACTGAAATGGGCGGCAGAGGTGTTTTGGCCATCACGTCGCCCGATGGACGCCTGCGTCAGCGCCTGAGCATGACGTCATCAGACGTCAGGGAACCGACATGGGGTCCCATGCTCAAATAACAGCGTCCAACAGCCGCAGCAAAGTGCGGCCAACATCGACAACAACCTGACACCCTAACCCTACAACCCAACAATTAACAGCAACAATCCCGCTTCTGGAGTTCAAATGAATCAGCGCACTACATCTTCCGGCAAACTCGTCATCGCAGGTCTCATGCTTTCCCTGCTGGCTGCCTGCAGCTCAACACCCGTGGCCGACAAAACCGGCAAAGTCTCTTCCAACCCCGGCACACCCGCCACTGCGGTCAACACTGGCAGCGCAAGTGACGCTAACCCCCGCGGCGTAGCACCTGTCAAAGCTGACAGCAGCGATCTGGACGCCCAGACCAAAGGTCTGCTGGCCAAGCGCAGCGTGTACTTTGACTACGACAGTTTCAGTGTCAAGCCCGAGTTCGACAGCATTGTCGAAGCTCACGGCAAAAACCTCCTGAAAAACAAGTCCGCCAAGGTCGTCATCCAGGGCAATACCGATGAACGCGGTGGCCGCGAATACAACCTGGCACTCGGTGCCAAGCGCGCTGACGCCGTGCGCAAGTCACTGAACGTCATGGGCGTATCAGACTCCCAGATTGAGACAGTGAGCTTCGGCAAGGAAAAGCCCAAGGCCACCGGCAAGACCGAACAGGACTTTGCCGAAAACCGTCGTGCTGACATCGTCTATCAATAAGTGTCCAAACCTGCTGTCAACAAGAGCCTGAGACCATGACCGACATTCGCCTGTTTTCAACCGACACCTGCTTTGACGTTCGCAGAATCGGAGCCTTGCGCCGCACCCTCCGTGCTGCCATCGGCATGACCGCCCTGCTGGCTGCAACAACGGCGCCGGTTGCGCAGGCGAGCCTGTTTGAGGACAAGGAACTGCGCAAGGCGTTTATCGAACACCGCGACAAATCCCAAACGCAGCTTCAGGCGCTTGAAGACAGACTCAAAGAACTGGGCACCCGCCTTGACCGCCTGGAGGCGGTCAGCCGGGGTCAACTGGTGCTCAACCAGGAACTGGAAACCCAGCGGCGCGAACTGGCCAACCTGCGCAATGAACTGGAAAAATCGCTCAATGAACTGGCGCTGACGCAACGTCGCGTCAAAGACATTTATGGCGATGTGGACCAGCGCGTGCGCAAGCTCGAGCCACGCCAGGTTGAAATCGATGGGAAACTGGCCACCGTCAATCCAGACGAAACAGCCGCCTACGAACAGGCTCTCGAGGTGTACAAAGCGGGCGACCTCATCGTCGCGGCCGGTCAGTTCGAGCAGTTCGCCTCCCGTTACCCGGGCTCTGCCTATTCTTCGCTGGTGCTATCCTATCTGGGCGACATCGGCTATGCCCGCAAAGACTTCAAGCAGGCTGTCACGGCCTACACCCGATTCCTTGACCGTTTCCCCAACTCCAGCCGTGCAGCCGACGCAATGCTGAGACTGGCTGACAGCCACCTCAGCCTCAAGGACAACAAGGCTGCCCGCAAAGTGCTGGACACACTGGTTGACCGCTTCCCGGACTCCCCCGCTGCCGAATCCGCCAAAAAGCGCATCGCGCTGCTGAAAGGTGCCTGATACGCCGTCCGTGTCCACGCTGTCCACCCTGCCCTTGCTGGCAGCCAGTGGGCTGGTGGGCGCCCTGTTTGGCGCTGTGCTGCACCGTGGTCGTTTTTGCACCATGGGTGCCGTAGCCGACATCGTCACCATGAACGACTGGACGCGCATGCGCATCTGGCTGCTGGCCATCGCAACAGCCATCGCAGGGCTGCATGCGGGTGCGCTCATGCTGGGCTGGGACATCAGCTCCACCCTTTATGCATCTGCCCGCGTGTATTGGCTGTCGCATCTGACCGGAGGCTTTCTGTTTGGCTGCGGTATGGTGCTGGCCTCGGGTTGCGGCAGCCAGACACTGATGCGCATGGGCGCGGGCAATCTGAAATCGGCCGTGGTGGCTCTCATCATGGCCGTTTCGGCACTGGCCTCACTCAAAGGATTGCTGGCCCTGCCGCGGGTCGAATGGTTCAATGTGGTTTTCATCGAGGTTCAAGGTGCTGCCACACTGCCTGCGATACTGTCCGGTCACCCATCTAACACCGTGGCATTTCTGGTGGCGGCTCTTCTGGCAACGCTTGCACTGGCAAGCAGAGCCATGTGGCAGTTCAGGCACTGGGCCACCGGGCTGGCCTTGGGCCTGCTGGTCACAACTGCATGGTATTTGACGCTACAAACCGGTTTTGTCGCAGAAAATCCCGACACACTCGAACCGCTGTGGCTGGGCACCTACACAGGGCGCCCGGAGGCGCTCACCTTCACAGCCCCCATGGCGCACTGGCTGGAGTGGTTGACCTTGACCTCCGATGGCACCAAACGCGTCACCATGGGCATGAGCGCAGCACTCGGTGTCGTGTTGGGCGCTTTCATCAGCGCGCGGCTCAAAGGCAAACTGCATATTGAAGGGTTCCGGCAGACATCAGACCTCAAGCGCCATCTGGCCGGCGGGGTGTTGATGGGTTTTGGTGCGGTGCTGGGCCTGGGGTGCAGCATCGGCCAAGGTCTGACGGGTGTCTCCACGCTGTCGATTGGTTCGCTGATCACGCTGCTGGCCATTGTGGCGGGTGCCGTGTGGCAACTGCGGCGTGACCTGCGCAATGTCTGAAAACCGGACTTGCCACTTCGCTGTTTCGTGCTATACTTTGTGGCTCGGCGAATTAGCTCAGCCGGTTAGAGCGACGGAATCATAATCCGCAGGTCCGGGGTTCGAATCCCTGATTCGCCACCAGTTTTATCAGTACCCGGAAACGCGCTGCATGTCGAACATGCGGCGCGTTTTTCATTCAGGCGCCTTGCGTCCAGTCTTTCATCACCGCACCGCAAAATCCACGGCCCGCCTCGGCTTTTCCGCCTGCTTGCCCAGTTGTTCGCGGCTTGGCGCCACCAGAAATATGCGGTCTGCCAGTTCCGGCTTGATTTCGACGATTGCATTCTTGGCAGCCACAGCCCGCTCATAGGCCAGACGCCGTATGTCATCCGTTCCCACCGGATCGGCCCGCTTGCGCAACTGCTGCAGACCTGCACTGTCAGTCAACAGATCGGCATAGCCCGTTACCTCGAGCTCCAGCTCGGGCTTGGCTGTCAGCATGGACACCAGTGAACCGAGCTGTTTCTGCGAGCCTTGCGGCACTTGCGAGAGACCCGCATCAAACTCCAGCGATCCGGCAAACTCCTCTTCCCCGTCAAACAGGCTGGCCACCAGCCGGAAGGGCGCAGACACCGCCTTGACGATGATGTTGCCCAAGGCCTTGAACACCACCTCGCCGATGCTGAACTGCGGATCGTTCAGGCTGCCTTTGACCGGAAGGTTCAGATCTATTTCGCCTTTGAGGTTCTTGAGCAAGGCCACGGCCAGACGGACTGGTAGGGTCGTCGCATCGGGGCTGGCAACGGCATCACCAAAATTGAGCTGGTCCAGAAACAGGGAGTTGTCTGCCACCAGTGCACCGTTTTCAATGCGGTAGTTCAGCGTGGTCGACAGCTTGCCCTTGGCAATGTTGTAACCGGCATACCGGGCCGAGTACGGCGAGAGACGGGTCATTTCGATGCCGCGCGCCCGCAGGCTGATGTTCAGATAGTCGCGCGGATTGATGGGATCGAACTGCCCTGAGATAACCAGCAATCCATCCCCGTCCAGACTACCGGTCAACTCAAGCGTGGAACGGCGCTGACCGAGCGTGGAGAAGGCACTCATCTGCCCTTTCAGACTGGTCAGTTTCGCATCAAATGCCGGCTGCACGGCAGCATCCGAGAACGTCACGTTGGTGCGCTCAAGCTGGATGGCACCGACCTGAATCACCGGCGAAGCGTCGGTGGTGGAGGGACTTTTGGCTGGAGCCGACATCGTGACTGTCTTGGTGGCAGCAACGTTGGGGACAGCGGCTTTCGATGGGCTGTGTGTAACCAGCAATTGCTCCCAATTCAGGCGCCCTGCATTGTCGCGCTCAATGCGCGCATCCAGACCATCGACTTTCACGCCATTGATGTTCAATCGTTTCAGTCCGTCCACACCGGCCTGCGCCTCAATGCCGTTGATGGCGAAACTATCCAGCTTCAGGACAGAGGGGTCTTTGTCGTTGGGTGCCAGACGAAAACCGGTAACCGACGCTTTGCCCGCGACATCCAGTACATCCTGTTTCCAGCCCAACCGGGTATCCAGATCCAGCACCCCCCGGGTCAGACGCGCCGTGGTCACACCACCCAGATAAGGCTGGAGCAGCGTCAGCGGAAACCGCGTGATCCGAAGCACAGAATCAACCGACAGAGGGGACAAGACCGCCTGCCCGTCTGCATGCAAGGCATCAGCTGCATCTGCCAGCCCGATATCCAGCGTAAAAGAGACAGGTGCACTGCTGCCGGGTTTGAAATCGCGCACGCTTGCCAGCACGGACGGAAATTGCCACAGCACAGGCTCGGTGCCGCCGGCGCCCGTACTCTCCTGGATGGCCAATTGCTTGACCTTCAGCGATGCGGCAGACACCACACAAGCAACAGGGGAGGCGTTACCCGAATCCGCGGCGGCAACCGGATGGATCGTCGCAACCGGTTCGCACGCCAACATCGCATTGGCGCTGGCCACACCGCCCAGCAAGTTCACTGGCGATGCTGGCAACCATTTTACAAGTGACGTCAGCGGCAAACTGTCCAGGCCGGCGGAACCCTTCCAAACCAGCGGCGACACACTAGCCTGCCCCTGCGCAGACAGCCTGCCGTATCCGCTGACATCCGCAGACAGGCCGACACGGCCCAGCTGATTGCGGCTGCCCGGCGGCGCCAGCAATACCAGCTGGCTCAGTTCAAGCCGCGCGACGGGCACCTCAATCGAGATCGGCTGTGAAACTTGCTGATCCTGCTGGATCGGCTGGACCAGCGCAGCCCTGAAGCCATCCACGCCGACTGTTCCGCTGACAGAGAGGCGTCGCTGCGCATCATCAAGCGGTCTGCTGTTTTTGTCGGCAATCGCGTCCGCATGTTTATCGTCAACCCTCGCGCCGCCCTTGCTGTCGTTTTGCACAGCCCGTTGAGCAAACTCAAACTCAAGCGCCGTTTGCAGTTCGCCGGCTGTCACAGTCACACCGGCCGATGTGGGCAACCACGGCTGCGCCAGCGCCAGCGGCAACTTTTTCAACTCCACCGACAGGCGAGCAGTCTGGTTCTCATCAAAGGGTTTTGCGGTGGCTTCCAATTGCAGTTCGCCGCTTTCAACCCGGGCTCGCAGATGCGGCTGTACAGCGATGGTCACATCGCTGGGCAAGGTGGACAGAAACGGCAGATCCAGCTCGATATCCGTTACGCTCAGGCTCTGTGCGGCGGCCGCATCTTTCCATGCGAAAGCGGCGTTGCGCAGTCGGACATTATTCAAGGCGTAGAGCGCCGGCTCGGGAGAGGCCGGTTTCTCTGCGAGCTTCTCCAGAATGTCAGCAATGCTCAGACGACCATCCTCTGCGCGACTGAGCGAAACCTGCAAGCCGTCAAGCGTCAGGCTTTCGATAACTGGCGCTGCCTTGCGCAGCGATGCAGAGGAGACATCCACATCAAGCATCCCCAGCGCCACATCGACCGTTTGGCCATCTGCACTGTAGAGCCGAATATCGCGTACACGCAATGACAGCGTGAGCGGGTTGAACGATACATCACCCACGCGTACGGTGCGCCCCAATTCAGTCCGCGCCAACCCGGGCAGCATGGCACTGACCAGTGCGGGAACGCCTACATACAGCGCACCTTCCACCAGACCCGCTGCCAGCAGCATGCCCACCACAAACCGAACCGGTGCCGGCAACTTCATTGTTGTTCTCCGTGTGCGCCCTGCGCTTCAAACCATTGCTTCAAATCGACCCCTGCCGGTTCGTGGATGACACCGGCCTCGGTGATCAGACCACTCACCAGTTCTGCCGGTGTGACGTCGAATGCCGGGTTGCGTACCTTCACACCGGCCGGCGCCCAGACCACGCCGGCATGTCCGGTCACTTCCTGCGCTGACCTCTCCTCGATCGGTACGTCCGCACCGGTGGCCGTACGCAGGTCCAGCGTGGACAAAGGGCAGGCCACATAAAACGGTATGCCGTGACGCCGGGCCAGCACGGCCACCATGTAGGTGCCGATCTTGTTGACCACATCGCCATTGGCTGTGACGCGGTCCGTACCGACAACAATCGCGTCGATCTCGCCGCGGGACATGAGATGGCCGGCCATATTGTCGGTAATCAGGGTCACGTCGATGCCGTCCTGCATCAACTCCCAAGCGGTCAGGCGTGCACCCTGCAAAAAAGGCCGTGTCTCGTCTGCAAACACCGACAAGCGTTTACCGGCTTCCACCGCCGCACGCAGCACACCGAGTGCCGTGCCATAACCGGCGCAGGCCAGCGCACCGGCATTGCAGTGGGTCAGCACGCGTGCCCCATCCGCCAGCAGTGCCTGCCCATGAAAACCCAGACGGCGATTCAAGGCAATGTCGTCTGCATGCATGCCATGCGCAGCCTGCAGCAGCGCAGCGGCGATCTCCGATGTCGATGCGGTGGCCATGGCCTGCATCAAGCCCTGCTGTTTCTCAACAGCCCAGCGCAGATTGACCGCCGTCGGGCGAGCATCCATCAGGCGTCTGCAGGCCTGCTGCATGCGACGGGAAAATGCCGGGTCATGCACCGCTACGCACGCCTCGAGTGCCACGCCATAGGCTGCCGTCACACCGATGGCCGGGGCGCCCCGCACCACCATATCGCGGATCGCATCTGCCGTTTCAACCGCGTTGGCGCATGCAATCCACACCTGCTGCGCAGGCAGCACGCGTTGGTCAATCAGGAGCAGGCGACCCTGCTCAAACCGGATGGGACTCATGTCAGGTACGCGTCGCCGGGTCACCGTAACCGACAAATTGTCGATGTACGTCTGCCATTTCAGCCTCGGTCAGCAAAACCGGTGTGCCCACCTGCAAGGCACGCCAATACTGGGCGCACAGCGACTCAACTTCGACAGCCAGCGCCAGGGCGGCCTGCAGCGTACCGCCGCAGGCGATCATGCCGTGATTGGAGAGCAGACAGGCCTTGCGGTCCTGCATGGCATGCACCACCGCATCGGACAACTGCTGAGTGCCGAACAGGTGATACTCCGCGCACCGTATGGTGTTGCCACCGGCCATCGCAATCATGTAATGAAACGGCGGAATGTCTTGGCGCAGGCAGGCCATGCTCGTGGCATAGGGCGAATGCGCATGCACCACCGCACCGATGTCAGGACGCGCTGCGTACAGGTCGCGGTGAAAGCGCCATTCGGAGGACGGCTTGCCCGCCGTGAGCACGGTGCCATCAAGTGCCATGTCCACCATATCGGCAGGCTGCATCCGGTCAGGACCGATACCCGAGGGCGTGATGCAGAAACCGGCGTCGGTGCGCACACTCACATTGCCGCTGGCATTGGCATTAAGCCCCTGTCGCAACAGTTCAAGCGTAGCGTCCAGCAATGACTGACGGACGTGCTCAGCGCTTTTCATAGGCTGCACGAACCGCGTCCATGCGCTGACGGTTCACACCAAAATCAGAAATACCCAGACGCGAGGCAGAGCGCATTTCGATGATGCCAGTGGCTGGCACCAGACTGAACTGCACGTCATCCACAAATTTCATCTTGGGCGTGGTGAACTCATATTTGAGAATGAAAGGCTGCTCCACCACCAGTTTGGCGCCGGGCATGGCACTGACCACGCCTTTGAGGCGCTTCAAGGGCTCGTTCTCGCCAGCGGCCGGTTTGAGCGGCGCAATGTACTTGGACTCACCCGGCTTGCCGTTGCTGCTGACGCAGTTGGGCGTCCACGAACAGGGCGGTACCTGCGATGCGGCCATGGCCGGCACCGACTGTGCCTGCACGGGTGTGCAGGTCAGCGCAGTCAATGCGGCCGTCAAGGTTGCCATCGCGGTTGCCGCAGGCTTTATCGCGGATATGACTCGATTCGCGTGTTTCATGCCGTGTCTCCTTGTCTGTCATTTTGTATTTGTGACTCAGTCCCCTCCGCGTCCGCTGACTTGCCTGATTTGGCACCCTTGTCAGGTCGTTCGGACCATACACTGGCGCCCAGAAACACCACCACCAGTTGCGACACCAGACGCTCGATCATTTCATTTTCTACAAGCGGTTGGCCGGGCAGGATGTCGAGGATGTCGGAGGCGGCTGACATCATGGTGGACACCACCAGGTCGCCGACCATCTGCAGGCTCTGCGTCGACATATTGTTGTAGACCGCCACGCTGCGAATGTCCATCACCAGCTCATTGACGAAATGGTTGATCTCATTGCGGATGGCTAACCGCAGTATGCGGGACCCGCCAGACCGTTCGGTTGTGATGAACCGGAAAACCAGCTGGTTTTGCCGCAGGTAGGACACATATGTGGAAATCGACAACCGTATGATGTCCTCGGTAGGCAACCCGGATTGCCGGGCCTCCCGCAACATGCGCCGCAGGGTGAGACCCGCGGTTTCAACCAGTGCCAGACCCAGTTCGTCGGTATTGCGGAAATGCCGATAAAAAGCAGTGGGCACCACACCGGCTTCGCGCGTGATTTCGCGGATGCCCAACGCAGTAAAACTGTTGCCCTGCCCCACCAGGGACAGCGCTGCATTCATGAGGTTCAGTCGGGTCATTTCCTTGCGCTGGGCACGGACCTGACCCTCCTCGCCATGACCGGCCTTGGGTCTGGACATTGGAGTTCTCGCAGATATCAGAACCGCTAGTGTACATCTGAACACCAGCCCACCCAAACAGGCGGGATGCGGGTTAGACGGTTCATTTTCACCCGGCAAGGGTATGCCGGACGGGGCATCGCCCAACAGAATCAAGGCACAGGACAGCAACGCTTGACAGATTGTCCGCCAGAGAGGAGTAACATGAACCAAGCCCTACCGGACACCACTGTCCTCATTATCGAAGACCACCCCCTGTTTGCAACCGGACTGCGCGAACTGGTGAACTTCGTCATCACCGACTGCCATGTGCTGCAGGCTGAAAGCCTGCGGGACGCCGGCGCCGTGCTGTCGCGACATCGCCCCACCCTGATCATCGCCGCCCTGAACCTTGGTGACTGCGGCGGACTGGAGACGGCGCACCGTCTGGTGCAGATGGCGATCGACCTGCCCATCCTGTTCATCAGCGGCGACGAGGCACTTCTCAACGAGGTTGCCCGCCTGAGCCTGCCGCGCTGTTTCGCAATGCCCAAGACCGGCGACTTCTATCAGACCGCGCAGATGCTGACCGAATGCATCTCACGCGCCAGCGTCATCACCAACTGGCGCGCGCCTGTGCTTCACCGTCAGGGAAGACCCAGTTCGCTGAGTCGCGGACGACGCGACATCGGTGGCCGCGTCCATCTGACGCAGAAACAGACGCAGGTCATGCAGCTGCTGGTCAATGGCCTGTCCAACAAGGAAATTGCACGGCAGCTTTCACTCTCGCCGGAGACGGTGAAGACCCACCTGCGCGAGATTTTCACCCGCATGAATGTGCGCAACCGTACGCAGGCGGTCAGTCTTTTCAAGAAAACTCCGTCGCTGGCCAGCCTGCAAGAAGGCAGCGTGAGCGGCTTGCAGTCGTTTGATGGCGATCAGGATGGCCTGGACGACTGAACGCCCCGGTCAGAACAGCGTGATGTCCATGCCGCCACCGGAAGACGCGCCGCCGGAAGATAACGATGAGGCGGGTGCACGCGCCGGCGCCACAGAAAATGATGCGGCGGGGGATGAGGCACGTGGACGTGCCAGTGGCGGAGAATACGACCGCTCGTTCAGGGGTCGTACGATGGCAGAGACATCAATGTCACCACCAGCGGCGATCTGTCCGCGCAGTGCCTGAACGCTGCTGTCGATAGCCGCCAGGACGGAGCCCACATCGGCCTGGAAGCCCAGGGAAGCATCGGCGTGTTCAAGATCGCGGGATATCTGGTCGGCCTGCTCTGCCATCTGGCGGGCGGATGTCTGCAAGGGGTCGGCGGCGCGGGAGAAACTCTGCACCACCTGCGCCACGGTAGCCTGCGCATTTTGCAGCAGGTGTGCGTCGGCACCCTGCATGCGGTCGGCACCTTCGCCAGCGCGGCGTGCGGCGGCGGAGATATCGGCTACCCGCTGGCGTATCTGTTGGCCCGTTTCTGCCGACAGCATGGAAAGCTTGCGAACCTCGTCGGCCACAATGGAGAATCCGCGACCCTCTTCTCCGGCGCGCGCCGCTTCAATGGCCGCATTCAGGGCCAACAGGTTGGTCTTGGCAGCCAGCTCCTCAACCGAACTGGCCATGCGCGCCAACTCGTCGGTTGCAGTCACGAAGCCACGCACCTCATTGAACATGGAAACCTTTTCTTCAAGGGACTGGTTGATGCTGCCCAGCATGTCATTCAGGGTGCCGCCCACGTTCTCGGCAACACCGCTACCCGATGCGCCCATGGCATCGCCGGCCTCACTGGCCATGCGTGAGAGATCCTGCACACGGTCCCGGATCTGGGACAGCACATGGCCGATATCGTTGGCTGCCGATTCAACCTGATTGCGGGCTGCGCCCACTTTATGTTCCATGCCGGTACACCACTCCGACTGCAAGCGAGACAACGATGGCGCCATGGACGGCGTGGCAGCGGCCGCTGCCGTGCTGGCGCTGGCTGCAGCGCTCATGCGCGCCTGCCAATGCCGCTCCCGACCGGACACCTCGCGCAGCCACAAGGGCACCGACACGGCGAAACCCACGAGACATGCAAAAACACCCAAGGCTGACTGGTCTGCCGCCAAAAGACCGATGCCGGCGAGCGCGAAGATGCCAGTGCCCACCACGGGGGTGACCGGAAAGCCGGCCCCAGCCACTGATTGTGTTGTCATGATATGACCCTCTGCCTTGTACGACTGTACGTGTAGCGCCTCTGCGCACGCGTGTATGTGTGTCTTATGACGGCATTGTCAGCCAGTCCAGCAGGGCTGCAAGCGCAAAGGAGTCAGGGTTTTGCAGTCCAATTGCCGTGCGGAAACACTTGTTCAAGGTCTGAGGCACTCATGGAAGCCAGGCGGTCGATGTTGGACTGCCAGATGCGGTCTGTATCGCCGAATTTTTCGATGGCAGTGCTCATGCTGGCCTCGCGCAGCAGGTGAATGACCGGATAGGGCGACCGGTTGGTGTAATGGCTCACCGATGCCGGATCTTCGCCCGCAAACTCGAACTGCGGATGGAACGATGCAATCTGCAGCACGCCCTTGAGCCCTTCCCGCTTGAGCAGCGGATTGAGTCCCTCCACAAACAGGCCAAAATCCACAAAATCGCCCAAAGCGTCCGGCACAATGATCAAGGTGGTGTCGATTTCGGACGGTGGCGTGCCCGCCAGATGCCGCAACTCCGCCTGGACCTGCTGACGAACATCTTCCGGGTCGCTCACACCGCTCAGCGCCACCCAGCGTATCTGCCCTTTGACATGCACGGCCCGGGCAAAAGGACACAGATTCAGCCCGATCACGCCTTGCTCCAGCCAGTGCTTCACAGAGGTCAATACGGCTTGCTGCAGCGCGTCGGCATCCTGATTGTCCGATGTGCCGGCATCGATCATTTCCGTATCCTCTTTCCGTAGGCAGGCGTTCACAATTCCTTTATGATCGCACACACCCTGCGCATGATGCTGGGATGACAATTCACAGACACCGGAGACACCTTCCATGAGCGCAAACGACAAGGCGCTGGCAGAGTTGCTGGGCGCTGACCTGCCCGACCTGCATGCCCTGAATGAAGACGCCAAGCAGAAACTGGTCAAGGACCTGCAGTCTGCCCGCACAGCCCACGAAAAACACCTGAAAAAAGCCATGGACGACGCACTGGGCCAATTACCCCTGCTGCTGCGCATCCCCGTCAAAAAACTTTTCGGAATCTGATCGCCATGGACCGCTCCACTGAACTGCGCCGTCTGGCGATCACCCTGCACAAGCAACCCGCCGATCTGGCCTACCTCGACCACCTGGACGCAGCCGGCCTGAAAAACCTGCGCCAACGCTTCCAGAACCGCCTGATTGACGAATTCGGCCATGTATTTGAAAAAATGGCCGGCGCCGGCAAACTTGCGCCCGATGCGCTAAGCGCCATGCTGTGCAAGAAAGTGTTCGGTCCGGCCATTACAGCCAACATGTCCTACTTCACACCGGTAGAGCAGGCAGTAAAGCTGTGCAAACACTTCGATGCCAATTTCATGGCGGACGTGGCGCGCGAACAGTTGCCCGATCGCGCCGAAAAAATGCTCAACGACCTGCCGGTCTCACTGATGAAAGATGTGACGCGCCTGATGGCCGAGCATGGCGACTTCCACCTGATGGGCGCTTTCACCGACTTCCTGCCCGAAGAAAAAATGCGGGTACTGATGGAAGAGGTCAAAGACCCTGCGGATAACCTGCGCATCTCCAGTTTCGCCCAGCGCAAAGATCGCATCGCAAGTCTGGCCATCAGCCTGCCAGACGCGAAACTGAGTGTATTCATTCGCGCTGCATTTGAAGCGGACGAACTGACACGCGAAATCGTCCTGATCACCTGCGAGATGAATGAGAAGGACCAGACCCGCATGGCCAAACTGACCGACTCGCTGGATGCGTCATTCCGCAAGCGCGGACTGGACACCGCCAAAGCCATGGGCATGGACAACCGCCTGAAAGCCTACGCTGCCGCATAAGCACAGTCCGGGAACCCTGCGGGTTGTCTTCTGTCAAAATTGCATTGAACGCAACCCGCAACAGGCCTTTGAATGAAACGCAGAACAGTTTTACAGGCACTGCTGGCTTCGGCCGGCAGTGCATCATTTGCCCTGACAGGTCTGTCTGTCTCCCTTCCCGCTTTTGCCCAAGGAAAATTTGCTGTGAAGAAGTCCCGCGAAGAATGGCTCAAACTGCTCAGTGGCCCGCAATATGCCATCCTGTTTGAAGAAGACACCGAACGTTCTTTCACCAGTCCGCTCAATGATGAAAAGCGTGCCGGCACATTTGTCTGCGCGGCCTGTTTCCAGCCCCTTTTCAAAAGCAGCATGAAATACAACAGCGGCACGGGATGGCCGAGCTTCTTCGATGCGTTACCCAAGGCGGTGGGCAGCAAGTCAGATTACAAACTGCTGATGCGCCGCACCGAGTACCATTGCAGCCGCTGTGGCGGCCATCAAGGGCACATCTTCGAAGACTGCCCCAAGCCCACCGGCTTGCGCTACTGCAACAACGGGCTGGCGCTCAATTTCATACCCGATGGCGAGAAATTGCCTGACTTGAGAAGCTGATGATCTGAAATGTCACGGGTCATCGCCAGATGACCCGGACAGGACCATCACCATCCCCAGACAGCTCGGACGTCTGTCTCAACGTGTCTGCCAGATTTCTTTCAGGCGCGCATCGCGTCCACATCCATTACGATAGTACTTGTAGCGGATCGGGTTCTTTTTATAATAATCCTGGTGGTACTCTTCTGCCGGCCAGAACGTGTTGAGCATCAAGATTTCTGTGGTCACGCGGGGCAGCACCTTGCTGGCGATCAATTCGTTCTTGCTGCGCTCGGCTTCTTGTCGCTGCGCTGCTGTAGCAAAGAAAATGGCTGTCCGGTACTGTGGACCCGCGTCGCAGAACTGACGGTTGGTCACAGTGGGGTCCACTGTCTTCCAGTAAAACTTCACCAGATCGGCATACGTTACTTTGGCCGGGTCGTAAATGACTTTCACCACCTCGATGTGCCCGCTGTCGCCACGGCTGACCTCTTCATAGGTGGGCTTTGGCTTGCGTCCACCGGCATAGCCTGAGATCGCTTCCACCACACCGGGCAGTGCTTCAAAATCAGACTCGGTGCACCAGAAACAGCCGCCTGCGAACACCGCAAACTTGTAAGCGCCCTCAGCGTCAGCTTCCTGTGCGTATGCTCCGGGTGAAGCACTGAACAACGCGATTGCCAACACGCACACCCTTACCAATCCTTGAAAACCGATCACAAGCCACTCCCCATCTTTCGTCACTCATCACTCGTCACTAGTGCCTTAGATGTGAACCCTCGATCCAAGTTCAATCACACTGTTGCTGGGGATGTTGAAATAACTCACCACACTGCCGGCAGTGCGCGACACCATGGTGAAGAGCACCTCCCGCCAGCGCGCCATTTTGCCGCCCTGCGAGGGCACAACGGTCTCGCGACTCAGGAAGAAGGACGTGGAGAATGGATCAATCTCGACACCGTCGATGCGGGCCAGTGCAAGCGCCTTGGGAATGTCGGTCTTGTCCATGAAGCCGTAGCGGATGGTGATCTGCCAGAAACTGTCGCCCACCTTGTTGATGATGAGCCTGTCCTTGTCACCCACATACGGAATGTCCTCAAACACCACGGTCACAATCAGGTTGTGCTGGTGAAGCACCCGGTTATGTTTGAGGTTGTGCATGAGGGCCTGCGGGGCCGTGCGCGGGTCCGACACCAGAAAAACCGCCGTGCGCTCGACACGCGGAATGCTCGCGTCCTGCATGTATTCGACGAACTCGGAGAGCTTGGGATCGTTTTCGTAGATGTGCTCAAGCAACAGTTCACGCCCGCGCTTCCAAGTCATCATCACAACGACCAACAGGCAACCCAGCACTACCGGGAACCAGCCACCCTGAAAAAACTTGACGGCACAGGAGGTGAACAGCAAGACATCTAGCACGGCAAAAAACACGGTTGCTGCCACGGCCAGCCACAGCGGATATTTCCATCCGAAGCGCACCACATAGAAGGTCAGCAGCGTAGCAATCAGCATGGTGCCCGTGATCGCAATGCCGTAGGCGGATGCGAGGTTGGACGAGTTGCGGAAACCCAGCACCGCCAGCAAAACGGCGCAAAGCAGAATCCAGTTAACCGTGGGCATGTAGATCTGACCCGACTCTGTCTCGGACGTATGGATGATCTGCATGCGCGGCAGCAATCCCAACTGAATGGCTTGCTGCGTCATGGAATACGCCCCGGAAATGGTGGCTTGCGACGCAATGATGGTGGCCACCGTGGCCAGCATCAGCGCCGGTATCAACAGCGTGTCGGGGAATGCCAGGAAGAACGGATTTTCAACGGCACTCGGGTCGCGCAGCAGCAAGGCTCCCTGCCCCAGATAATTGAGTGTCAGCCCCGGCATCACCAGCAACCCCCAAGCCACACGGATGGAGTTTTTACCGAAATGCCCCATATCAGCATACAGGGTTTCCGCCCCGGTGATGGCCAGCACCACCATGCCCACAGTCGCAAACACACCCCAGCCGCGCGATTGCAAAAATGCCAGCGCATTCAACGGATTGAGCGCCTGTACGATACCCGGCTGCTGGATGATCTGCCACAACCCGGCCGCACCCATGGCGGCAAACCAGACGATGATGATAGGCGCATACAATCGGCCCACTGCTGCAGTACCAAACCGTTGACCGGCAAACAGACCGACGATGATGGCAATCGAAATGGGCAGCACATAGTCGGCAAACGCCGGCGAGACCAGTTGCAACCCTTCTACGGCAGACAGCACCGAGATGGCCGGGGTGATGATGCACTCGCCGTAGAACAGGCAGGCACCAAAGGTACCAATCAGGAAAAGTCGCTCTTTGCGGGCAGGTTGGTCGACCACGCTGGAGACCGCCAAAGCCAGCAGCGCCATGATGCCGCCCTCGCCCCGGTTGTCAGCACGCAGCACCAGGGTGACATATTTGAGGCTGACCACGGTCATCAAGGCCCAGAAAACAGCCGATGTGGCTCCGATCACATTGTCGGGGGTCGGCCGCAGGCCGGTGGCATGACCGAACAGTTCCTTGATGGTGTAGAGCGGACTGGTGCCGATGTCGC
>SXZD01000079.1 GCA_005788065.1 Burkholderiales bacterium | reverse complement strand
TCAGTCTTGATATCCTTGACCAGTTCACTGGCCAAGGCTTGAAGTTTGCTACGGTCCATGGTGTTTGTGCTCAACATTGCGGTCTTCCCTCATTGGAGGTTAATAGGCCGAATGCACTTACACAAATTTATTTACAGGCTCCGCATGCTGGGGTGAGTGCGGTGCATCTTGGGCGTCCGTCGTCACACAACCTACGCAGAGGCCGCGGCATCGACGAACGCCCAAGATGCCCAAGAACGCGACATCACCGCCTCTTATAGTGCCCCGCCAGCGCCTTGGCCGTATGCGACGCAGCAGGCTTCTTCGCCAACTGCGCCGGCATGCCCTGCACCATCACACGCCCTCCACCAGCGCCACCCTCCGGCCCCATGTCGATCACCCAATCCGACTGCGCAATCAGGTCAAGGTCGTGCTCAATCGTCACCACCGTGTGTCCCGCATCCACCAGACGATGCAACACCGCAATCAGCTTCTCCACATCGTTCATGTGCAAGCCCACCGTCGGCTCATCCAGCACATACAGCGTGGGTTGAACACGCATCATGCGCAAGCGTGGCATCTTGGCCTCTGCCGCAGCATTGGCCGCAGCCGTCACAGCAATAGCAGCCGCATCAGCACCCGGCTTCGCACCAGCATCTGCAGCAACGGGGCTGACACGTACCTTGGCAAGTTCTGTCACCAGCTTGATACGCTGCGCCTCGCCACCCGATAGCGTCGGACTGGCCTGCCCCAAGGTGAGATATCCCAAGCCCACATCCTGCAGCAATTTCAAGGGCTCATAAATCGATCGATGCGATTCAAAAAACTCGACCGCATCATCCACATTCATCCGCAAAATCTCGGCTGCATTTTTACCGCGCCAACGCACTTGCAATGTGTCCGGGTTGAAGCGGTCACCACGACATGCATCGCACAGCACTTTGACATCCGGCAGAAAATTCATCTCTACCGTCTGCATGCCCTGACCCTCACACACCGGGCAACGACCCGGGCCGGCATTGAAAGAAAACCGGTTGGCAGCGTAGCCCCGCATGCCCGCCTCTACCGTATCTGCCAGCAGCTTGCGGATGGTGTCCCAAAAACCGATGTACGTTGCCGGGCACGAGCGCGGCGTTTTGCCAATCGGCGTCTGATCGACCTCCAGCACACGCACAATCTGCTGCGCACCATCAATGCCATCGCACCCCAACCAGCCTTTGGATTCAATATGACCATTCACCCAGTGCGCCATATTGGTAAGCAACACTTCACGCGCAAGGGTGGATTTACCTGAACCGGAAACGCCGGTGATGCTGACCCATCGACCTAACGGGATATCAACTTCCACACCACTCAAATTGTGCAAGGTCGCATTAAGGATATTCAGTCTCGGCGTATCTTTGTCTATCGGTCGACGTGCGGCTTGTGGTGCGGCAATCGGCTTTGAAAGATAACGTCCAGTGAGTGATGCCGGGTCTTTACACACCGCATCCACCGTACCTTGCGAAATGACTTGACCACCGCGCACACCGGCGCCCGGCCCCATATCAATCAAGCGGTCAGCACTGCGCATGGTTTCTTCGTCATGCTCCACCACCACCAGCGTGTTGCCCTTGTTCTGCAGTTCTTTAAGTGCTTCAAGCAGGCGCTCATTGTCCCGTGTGTGCAAACCGATGGTGGGCTCATCCAGAACATAGCAAACACCGGTGAGATTGGTGCCCAGTTGTGCTGCAAGCCTGATGCGCTGCGCCTCGCCTCCCGACAGTGTCGGCGCCGCACGGTCGAGGCTCAGATAGTTCAAACCAACACGCTTGAGAAATTTCAGACGGTGACCCATCTCGGCCACGATGTCCTGCGCAATTTGCGCATCGCGCTGCGAGAGCTTGAGTTTTTCACTCCAATGCAAGGCCTCGTCAACGGTCATGCGTGCCAATTGGGCAATCGACTGGTTCTGAAACTTTACTGCCAGCGCCGTTTCATTCAGTCGCTGACCGTCGCACAAACCGCATATCAACGGGTCGATCAATGCACCGTCTTCATCGCGGGTTCTGTCAGCGTCCAGAAACTCCGCTTCTTCGCCCGTTTTTTCGGGGTCCAAACCTTCAATGTCGCGCAAGCCCGTGCCCATGCACTTGGAGCACCAACCGTGCTTGCTGTTATATGAAAACAGACGCGGATCAAGTTCCTGAAAACTGGCAGCACATTGCGGGCATGCGCGTTTGGTGGAGAAGATTTTGACCTCCCCTTCGCACTCCACCATCAACATGCCTTTACCCAAGGCCAGCGCTTCTTTCAGCGCCTCGCGCAAAGCCGCTTCTTCCTTCGCAGAAACGGTCAACTGGGCCATGGGCAATTCAATACTGTGTTCTTTGTAACGGTCCAGCTTGGGCCACGGGTCGACTGGTACACGCTGGCCATCCACGCGCAATTGATCATAGCCTTTGGTCTTGGCCCACTTGGCGATTTCGTTGTAAATACCTTTGCGCGCTACCACCAAGGGCGCAAGAATATCGATGGTCTTGCGTTTATAGTCTTTCAGGCACTGCGCCAAAATGGCATCAAAGCTTTGCGGTGCAATCGGAATATCGCACTGTGGGCAATGCTGTATACCCAGCTTCACATACAACAATCGCATGAAGTGGTAGACCTCAGTCACCGTTGCCACCGTGCTCTTGCGACCACCACGCGACGTACGCTGCTCAATGGCTACCGTAGGTGCGATGCCATAAATGGCATCCACCTCGGGTTTTGCAGCGGGTTGCACAAACTGCCTTGCATACGCATTCAGACTTTCGAGGTAGCGGCGCTGCCCTTCTGCAAACAAAATGTCGAATGCCAATGTGGACTTTCCTGAACCGGAAGGACCTGTGATGACAGTCATCTGCTTGTGCGGAATATCCAGACTCACATTGCGCAGATTGTGTTCTCGCGCATTCAGAATAGAGATCATGCCGCGGCGCTGGCGAACTGCGGTTTGCAAGGGCATGCCCTGCCCTTCGGTGATGAAGTCTTCTGCATCCCGCGCAGATTGCGCGGATTTCTCTGCTTGTGAAGACTTGGCGGACTGTACGTTCCCGCTGATCACCTTTTTGTACGCTTTCAGCGCAACACCGGTGTGGCTGGTGGCGTGTTCCATCACGGCGTGCGGAGAGCCTTCGCACACCAGAGTACCACCGCCTTCGCCCGCCTCTGGTCCCAGATCAATCAACCAGTCGGCACACGAAATCACATCCAGATTGTGTTCCACAATCAGCAACGAATGCCCTGCCTGCAACAGCATATCCAATGCGCGCATCAACTTGGCTACATCTGCAAAATGTAAACCAGTGGTGGGCTCATCGAATACAAACAACATGCCCTTTTGTGCAAGCTTGGGACGCTTCAACGCCGTTGCCGCTTCCACCAGAAAGCCTGCCAGTTTGAGTCGCTGCGCCTCACCGCCCGACAGCGTTGGAACCGGTTGCCCCAAACGCAAATAGCCCAAGCCTACGTCAGACAAGGGTTGCAGCGCAGCCAATACGTCGCGGTCGCCAGCGAATAATTCAAGCGCTTCGCTGACGGTTAACTCCAGCACATCGGCCATGTGCAATTCACGCCCGCCACGCTCTACTTTTACATCGAGTGCTTCGGGCCTGTATCGCGTACCATTACAGTCGCCGCAACGCAAATACACGTCTGAGAGGAATTGCATTTCAACATGCTCAAATCCGTTACCACCGCATGTGGGGCAACGGCCATCGCCACTGTTGAAACTGAAGAATCCTGCTGTGTAGCCACGTTCACGCGCCAAAGGCGTTTTGCAGAAAAGCGTTCTCAGCGCATCAAATGCACCGACATAACTGGCTGGGTTGGAGCGTGTTGTTTTACCGATTGCAGACTGGTCTACAAATGCAAGACCTGAGACATGTTCAACACCATTGAGCAGCTTGAAAGCACCCGGCGCCTCGGTCGGTTCGCCTTTGACTTTCTTGATGGCGGGCACCAGCACGTCTTGTACCAGCGTGGATTTTCCGGAACCGGAAACACCGGTGACCACCACCATGCGCTTCAGAGGAAAGCGCACATCAATGTTCTTCAGATTGTTGGCCGTCACACCCTTCAAGTCGATAGACGGTGTTTTGCCATCCACCGGCAACAAGGGGCGATTCAGTGCAATTGTTTTACGACCCGACAGATAATCGGCTGTGGATGTTTTGGCCTTGAGCACCTGCTTTGCCGTGCCATCAAACACAATCTCGCCACCATGTTCGCCCGGCCCCGGGCCCATGTCTAGGATGCGGTCCGCAGCCAGCATCACCTGCGGGTCGTGCTCCACTACCAGCAGCGTGTTGCCCGCGTCTTTCAAACCGCGCATGGCTGCGATCACTCGCCCCATATCGCGCGGATGCAAGCCCACAGACGGCTCATCGAGCACAAAGAGAGTATTGACCAGCGACGTACCCAGCGCAGTCGTCAGGTTGATGCGCTGCACTTCTCCGCCTGAGAGCGTACGGCTTTGACGGTCCAACGTGAGATAACCCAAACCGACTTGTTTGAGAAAGCGCAAGCGCGCACGAATTTCTGCCAACACCAATTCGCTGGCCTGCCCCAAAGCAGTGGGCAATGTGAGGGCGGACATGAAGGACTCAACACGGTCAATCGGCATGAGCATCAATTCGTGAATTGAAACACCGTGCAGTCGCTGCTCGGCATCTTTATTCCAGCTCACACCGGTGGGCCGAAAGCGTTTGTATTCGCCCAAGGGTGCTTCATTACCCTCACCCAGACGCCACAGCAAACCATCGGTTTTAAGACGCGCCCCGGCACATTGTGTACAGGGTGTATAGCTTCTGTATTTGGACAGCAGCACGCGCACATGCATTTTGTAAGTGCGAGATTCCAACCACTCGAAATAACGGCGCACGCCGTAAAATTTGCTGCCTTCCCAGTTGCCGTCAAAATCGGCATCGCCTTCAATCACCCACTGGCGCGCGTCTTCCGGCAGGTGTCGCCACGCAATATCAGTCGCATGTCCACGCCGTTTTGCAAACTTGATCAAGTCGGCCTGACAAGACGAAAAGCTCGCTGTCTGCCACGGTTTGACGGCACCGTCTTTCAGCGACTTGCCTTCATCGGGAATGACCAAACCATAATCAATGCCGATGACGCGACCAAAACCGCGACACGCCTCGCACGCACCAATCGGTGAGTTGAAAGAAAACGTGGACGGCAGCGGAAAGCTGTACGAAATATCGCAGGCTGCGCAATGCAGTCCGCTGGAGAAACGCCAGCGCATAGCGGCGGTTTTATCCTCGGCATCCACATGCACATCGATGCGACTGCGTCCGCGCAGCAATGCGGCTTCAATGGCCTCGGACAGTCGCGCATCGTCAACGCTGGATGCACGGAAACGGTCCTGCACCACATCCAGCGTGACGGTCTTGGTCTTTTTATCTTTGGTCTGGCTGTGAACACGCGTGTAGCCCTGCGCGCTCAAATACGATTGCACTTCTTCTTCGGTAAACGCTGCAGGCACCTGCAGGGGAAACGTCACCACCAGGCGCGGATCACCCGCCACTTTGGCTTGCGTCAGAATACGTGCCTTGATGGTGGCAACCGTATCTTCCGACACCCGTTCGCTGCATTGACGGCAATGCAATGTAGAAGCGCGTGCATACAGCAGTTTCAGATGATCATTGATCTCGGTCATTGTACCGACCGTGGAGCGCGATGTGCGCACCTGGTTGGTTTGGTCTATTGCGATTGCAGGTGGAACGTTTTCGATGGCGTCCACACGCGGTTTGTCCATGCGGTCGAGAAACTGGCGTGCGTAGGGCGAAAATGTTTCGACGTAACGCCGCTGGCCTTCTGCATAAAGCGTATCAAACACGAGCGAACTTTTACCGCTGCCGGATACGCCGGTGACGACGGTAATCTCTCCTCGTCGCAGATCCAGATCAATGTTTTTCAGGTTGTGCTGACGCGCACCGCGGATGCGGATGTCGTCAGTGTCGGGCGTGGAGTTAACTGTGGATGGGGAGGAGTAAGACTTCATGGGCATCACCGATATAACCCGGTGAGTGTAACCCAAGCGAGGTGGGGTGACTTCGTGGGGAATATGCGGATGGCGTCCGTCGTTGCTCCGGCGGTTCTCCCGACAAAATTGCGCTCCGGCGCAGTCGTCTTCCAACACCCTTCTGATAGATCGGCGCATGTTTGCGTGGCACTGCAGGCACGCCTGAGAGACTTACAGGAGGCTGCGCGGCGATGGCACTGTTCGGACAGTCAGACGCCGAGCCCGGTCGACCTCGCACCAGGCGACACCGCCGCACTCCTGCGTTCGCATGCGAACGCGAGTGCAAGGGGCCAAGTTGTCGCTTGACGACGACTTGGACGAGCCTGGAAGAGTTGAGACCGGAAGCAGCGAGGGGTCGTCCGAGACAGTGCCATTACCGGTCAGCCTCCAAAACTTCGGCACCAAACGTGCTGTTATAACTAACCCATTGTATTTGGAACAAATTCATACCGTTCGGCAACTCAAAGGGTAAGACTCTGCCCTGTGCCAGACCTTTATTACAAACACATGGAAACTACTCCAAATGTTCAAAAAACTTCTGCAACCCCTGATCACGTGCTTCAAACCTCAATCGATGGAGGAAAGCAGCAGCAACAGAATCAACCCGCCGCGCTGCGGCAGATCAGGACACAGAGCCAGTAACGCTATTTTGAGCACTGCAACCACTGCCCTCACGGCACAGCCTGCCATCCCAAATCCGCCTCACACTCCCGGAAAATCTGGCAAGACCGTTACCTTTGCTGACGAACATGCATTCACCACGCTATCGATGGTGTTTGCGCTCATCAAACGTGGCAAACGGCAAAGTCAGACAACCAGACCCGATCACTTCGGACCGCGCTTGCCTGAAAGAACGCCGAGAGCTGAAAAGGTGCCTGCCCCCCTGACATCTGCCATCCGGCAAGAGAGCGACAAAGGAGGTCGCGCCCTGGTCACAGTCGCAAACCATCTTCTACTGACAACCGACGAAGCTGATTTACGACTGACTAACGCGCTTGAATCCGTCAACAAGGAAATGCACGCCATTGTTCGGGACAGCAATTTGAAGGCTGTCATGCTCAATGCCATTCAACATGCGTGCGAGAACATGCAACCTGTCCATTTGCCTCACCCCAACGCAGTATTGAGGGCTTTCAAAAGCGAATGGACACCCGAAAAATTTGCGAACCCAACTAACCGATCGGGTTTTCAGTCGGTGCTGCTTCAATTACATGAAGCAGCATACAACGCGCGTGAACAAGGTGATCAAGCAGGCTGCAAGGCATTCGAGCGATATCAGAAAGAACTGACCATCAATGCGCCAGCCGGGCAAGCGGTCAGCGATGCGCGTGACAGTTGGGATCCATACGAAAAATTCGGTCGTGCATGGTGTGAGGCAGAGCACAACATCCGGCAAGACAACTTGTATTTCGACACCCTTCCCGAGGCATTGCGAAACGACAAAGACCTGCTGATGCTGGCATTGCAACAAGGTCCCACCCCGCTTTCACACGCGGGCCCGGACTGCTGTCGCGATATCGACATCATGATGCATGTTGCAAAGCGCTACCCATTTTTCTGGGTGCGAGAAAATGCGGATGCAAGTATCTGGAAAGAATTACTGCAGCGCTGTGCGGCAGAGAACATTCCGACCCATTAAATATCCAGTTTATGCCGTCGCCTTCGCCAACCGGCGCTTGCGCACACCGTCAGCCAGCGCCTCGAGCATGCTAACGCTATCTTCCCAGCACACGCATCCATCGGTAATGCTCTGGCCATACGTCAACTCTTTGCCAGGAACGAGATCCTGACGACCTTCAACCAAGTGGCTTTCAATCATCACACCCATGATGCGATCATCACCTGCAGCCAACTGCCCCGCAATATCGCCCACCACCGCAATCTGGTTGCGCGGCACTTTCGACGAATTGCCATGGCTGGCATCAATCATGATTTTCTGCGCCAAGCCTGCGCCACCAATATCCTTGCATGCTGCATCCACGCTGGCCGCGTCATAGTTGGGCGCCTTGCCGCCACGCAGAATGATGTGTCAGTCCTCATTGCCGCTGGTCGACACAATTGCGCTGCGACCCTCTTTGGTCACCGACAGGAAATGGTGCGGATGCTGCGCGGCCTTTATGGCGTCCACCGCAATGCGCACATTGCCGTCAGTGCCATTCTTGAAGCCAACGGGGCATGACAGACCGGAGGACAGTTCGCGGTGAATCTGGCTCTCTGTCGTGCGTGCGCCAATCGCACCCCAGGATACGAGGTCTGCAATGTACTGCGGCGTGATCATGTCAAGAAATTCGGTACCCGCCGGTAAGCCCAGCGAATTGACCGAGCGCAGGACTTCGCGCGCCATGCGCAAACCTTTGTTGATCTCGTAGCTGCCGTTCAGATCGGGGTCGTTGATCAAACC
>SXZD01000008.1 GCA_005788065.1 Burkholderiales bacterium | reverse complement strand
TCGACCTGCTGCTGTTTGATGACGACAATCCCCGTTCGATTGCACGCATCAATTACAAGATTGCAATGACCCTGAAAAAGCTGCCCGGCGCTTCTGAGTCGCTGATGCAGCAGTTCAACGATGTGAGGCATCCGCCATCGGGGGTGACACTACACGGCTTGCAGGCCCCCCTGTCAAAAGACACTGTCGACAATCTGGCGCGCTGGCTGCGTCAACTGGAAAAATCGGCGGCCGAGTTGTGCGTAAATACCGGTACGCAGTATTTCCGTCTGAGCGAAAACCGTGAGGTGGTAACACGTGCCCGCTGATTCCGCAAAAGCACAACGCAGGGTGGAACATACCACCATCTATGACTATGCCGGCTTGGCCGACAACACCTACCATATCGCATCCCTGCAACCTCGCAACCTGCCGGGTGATCTCGGCCTGTGGGTCAACACGCAACAGGTTCTGCAATATCAACTGCAGATTGAACCCGTCCCGTCCCACCAGCGAAACCGGCAGGACTGCTTTGGCAATGTGCTGACCGAGTTCGAAATTCGCAGCCCGCACCGACAACTGCACATCACGGCCGTGAGCGAACTGTCCATTTTGTCGGCAGCACCCGCCGACCCCCTTTTGCTGGCCGCAAGCGAACAATGGGAACAGGTGGCTCAAAGCGTGAGCTATCAGAAAGACCGACCCTACCGTCCCGAATCCGAGTTTACGTTTCCTTCGGCCCGCATTCCGAAACTGGAAGCATTGCACTCTCTGGCCTTGCTGGAATTCTGGCCCCACCGACCCGTTGCGCAAGCGGCTTATGCACTCATGCAACGCATACACCGGGACTTCAAGTATCAAAGCGGCAGCACCGGCGTGGACACACCAGTGGAGGAAGTGCTGCGTACGCGCACCGGCGTGTGTCAGGACTTCGCGCATATCCTGATTGGCGCGCTGCGTGGCATAGGACTGCCTGCACGCTATGTGAGCGGCTACATGCTCACCACCCCGCCGCCAGGGAAACCCAAGCTGATTGGCGCAGACGCCAGCCACGCATGGGCCAGCGTCTGGGTGGGAGAACAGGGCTGGATGGACCTGGACCCCACCAACAACAAGATACCGGACGAGCGGTATGTAACGGTTGCAATCGGTCGCGACTATGAAGATGTACCACCACTGAAGGGCGTCCTTCACGGCCATGGCGGTCACGAACTCAGCGTGGCGGTAACGGTCGATTGAACCTTCTTCAATCGCTGTCAGAGCTATCGTCTGAAGGAATCGCAGGCTCCATGGTCAGTCGAGACTGACTCCCCTTGCGGTAGCTACCAAGGGACTGCCTTAGCCGCCCCCTCTCCTCATCGCTCAAACGCCATGATGGACTGTCGAGACACTGCACAATGGATAAACTCACGGGAGGACATTCGCCCGGCCCCACGTCATCAAACCACATGTTGGCGATACTCATGAGTTCGGCAGTCACCGGCAGACTGGCATATTGTCCCAAGAGGGGCAAGTCGGGGCTGACGTGACCCGAGGCGATCAGACAGGACAACAACGCGCCATTCTGCTTGCGCAGACAGGCGAGCAGCAATCCCACTTTGGCCGTCTGCTGCATCCAGTCAACCCGATACATGCGCGCGGCACAGTGCAATATCATACTGTCAGCACTCAACTGCGCGATCAACGCCAGACGTGCATCCCACTGATCTTGCCCTACAGGCCATTTGCGCAACCTTGCCAAACCAAGTGCATGACTGCCAGACTGGTCGGAAAAACGCTCTACCTCATCCGCTGCGGCACGCATGTAAGCAAACACGAGTCCGCGAAACAGAACTTCCTGTTGCTCCCAGTTCGCCCCACTGAGCCACGGAGAGTTCCCAGAGGCAAATACCTCTGCCAACTGTGTCATCGAAAAATCGTCGAGATCCGGATGCGCATACTCGACACGTGCTTCGCCCCCCATATCGCTGAAGGTCCTTTGCACCCAGACAAAAGACGTATTGGTGCAGGAATCAAAAAATGAAAACAGGCGGGGGCTGCCGGCACCCATGAATGCCGAAGGTGCCTGAGGTGCTTGCTTGCCAAGCGCAATCGAATGGGACTGAAGCAGTAACAATCCCTCTTTCAACTCAGCGGGCACATCGTTTGCGTTCACGAGCGTCTCCAACAGCCATGCGATCAGCAGATCGGGCGTTTTTTGCAGATGGATCTGCCCCCCCGCCTGATCTGTATCCACCAGAACAGTCAGAGGCAGCCCCCCCCAGGTCTTGCAGATGTTCTGATAGGCACTTTGCATGACACTCGCATCCAGCGGTGCGGCCGGATCAGCGAAATTTGCTGCAAAATCGCTGCGGCACTGATCCGCCAAAAATCCCACACTCGCTGCTGGAGACATGGACAGATCAAGCACATTGATGATCCGGGTGTGAGCGGAGATCGAACCCAACATGGACGAGGAGGAAAAAATATCTTTCTCGCGCGGACGCAGAAAATACCGGTCTGTCAGGGCGTCGCGCCAGGCATTGACAACG
>SXZD01000078.1 GCA_005788065.1 Burkholderiales bacterium | reverse complement strand
CATCGATGCTGTCACAGGCCAACCAGATTCCCCAGGGTGTCGTGTCCCGGCTGGGCCGGTAATGGGATCAGGCTTAGTCTGATCAGCCGTAACCGGATCGAACAAAGCCTCAAGCGGGAGCGCTGGCAACGGCGCTCCCCAAATGGGTGGAGAGGTCTGGGTAAAGTTAAGTTGACCTGTTGCCGTATACAGGATCATGGGGAGCAAAATGATGTCACCGCAATTCGATGTCCGTTGGTTAAGCCTGTCAGTCGACAGCAACGATGGCCTGAACGAAGCCGTAGCCGCTGAAAAGCGCCCGGCTGAAACCGTAACGGACGACGGACGCTTTGAAGCGCTGTTGAGTTCGCATCTGCGCTGGGCCACCCGTGCGACGAACGTAACAGCAGCCGGCAACAACGGTGCAGCTAGCGCCGCTTCAACGGGCAGCACAGCCGATAGCGGGCGTGTGACAGATGTTCCAGGTGATTTTGTCCGGTCAACACGGATTGCAAAAGAGGTCAGTGAGCAGCTGGGCCGAATTGCACAGGTGGGAGTGGCTGCCTGAGCGCACGCATGGCAGCGCGAGATATCCCTTGTTTTTCCCTGATAACGCCCCCCATTGAAGAGGTGACAGAGCGTAAACTGAAGTGGCTAGAATGCAAGCCAGAAAGTAGCGGAGGCGACAATGACGACCTTCAATTCAATTCCCAATGCGCCAGACCCGATCGGGTCGCAGATGCGCAGTGCGTCGGCGGGTGCGTCCGCTGGTGGTGGCGTGCGGCCTGGTGTTTCGCAAGCAACCCGTTTTGACAGCAGCAATGCCGGCACACCCGACGTCGATGTTGCGCAGCGTCTGGCGCGCAAATCCGCCGAATCCCTCCCTGAGACAGGTCGCCTGCTCGAGTCCATCGCCAGCGACGTTTCCATGGTCGAATCCATACAGCAGGCAGCCGGTACGTTGTCAGAGGCTGTGAAGACAGCGCCTGCATTTGATGCATCTGGTGTTTCAGCGGCTTTGCAAACCATACAGTTTGCGCTGGAGCAGGGTCGCGAGTTTGCTGAAAAGCTGAAATCCAATCTGCCTTCCCTTGAAAAGCTGGAAAAGCTGACGCCAGAGGCATTTGCCAATGCACCTGCTGCCTACGCGCAGCCCTTGGTTCAAGTGCAGACGGAGGCAGCCGATACGCGCAAACGACTTGCCACACTGGCTGAAGAGCTGGGAGGACGCAATCAGCGAATTGCTGCACGTGTGGAGAGTGCCGCCAGTGTCAATGCATTGACTGCCGCGCTGCAGGCGCAGTCGCGCAAAGGGTTGGCCAGTGTTTCGCTGCCACCGGGTGGTCAGTCGCAGGTCAGCAGTTTGCTGGCAGATTTGGGGCTTGACAGGACAGCGGCAGCGCGTGGTGCATCAAGTGTGGTGCCGGTAAGCGCATCAGCAGCTAACGCAGCCTCAGCAAACACGACAAGCACCGTGGCTTCCGTCAATACACTGTTGGCCAGGTTGCAAAAACAGTTTCCGGATGCCGGTTGATGAAACAGTCTGCATCACGCTTGATTGGAGTTGATTGGTTTGCCGGACGTGCAGTTTGCTTCCGGCCAAACTACATGGATGCGCGTTGCGCTGAAGGTGAAACACCATGGCAGGTTTGAGTGTTCAAGGTATCGGCTCCGGTTTGAATATCACGGGTATCGTGGATTCGCTGGTATCGGCCGAGCAGACGCGTTTTGCGCCCAAGGAGCAGCAGGCTGCCGAAATCAAGACCCGTATCAGTGCCTACGGTCGTGTCAAGACCAGTCTGACCAGTCTGCAGGACATTGCCCGCAAACTGCAAACGCTCGCCAACAAAACCACACGCGCTGAAACGTCTGATGCCGCACTGCTGCAGGTCAATGCCAGTGCGGGTGCTGCAGCAGCCAATTATGAAATCTCCGTGAACCGTTCTGCGCAAAGCAGCCGCTGGGAAAGCAGCAGCATGAGTGGTGGAACCTTCTCTGGCGGCGATGGTTTTCTCAAAGTCACCCGTCCGTCTGACGGTAAAACATACAGCCTGCGCGTGACAGCCGGCATGAGCCTGTCATCGTTGGCTACAGCGCTGAACACAACGAAGGACGATCAGGGTGCAACTGCAGAATTGCAGTCCACCGGTACCAAAGCATCTGTCATCACCGTCAATGGCGCACAGCGTCTGGTGATGGAGGGCAGTACCGGCGCCATGTCCGATTTCAATGTTGAATTCACGCCAGACGCGCCAGCAACAAGCAGTTTGTTTACCAAAGTACAGACCTCGCGCGATGCGGAAGTGTCGGTCAAGCGAAACGGGGTTCAACTCACCGACGATACGCAGACACCGGCAGCCACGACGTTCCGCAGTGCTACCAACACGTTCAATGCCGTGCCTGGCATGACCAACGTATCGTTTGCCATTCGCAGGGCGGTTGATGCTGCACCGGATAAACCGGCAACGTTAACGGTGTTTACATCGGCGGACCAGGAAGGTATCAAGACTAGCCTGCGAGATTTGGTGCGCGAAGTTAACTCGTCCATCGCAACCCTGAAAAACAACCAGAAGAAGGGTGGTCAGCTGGAGTCTGAAACCACGCCGATCCGTCTGGTGTCTGCCATTCGTACGGCGCTCAGTGGTGTCAAGGATGGTAATACCTTGAGTTCCATCGGACTGTCCTTCAGCAAGGAAGGTACGATGAGCTTTGATGAAACCCGCTTCAACACGGCGACGCAGGACGACCCGTCCATCACCGCGCGCATGCTGGGTGACTCGGGCATGACGGGCAGTGGCGTTGCCAAGGATCTGATGAATGCGATAAGCGATGCGTTGGGAACGTCGGGAATGCTGGGCACCCGAACGGACAGTTTGTCGCGGCAAGGTGAGCAGATCGACCGTGACCGCGTTCGATTCCAGGATGGCATCACCAAACTTCGCAAGCGCTTGCTGGCACAATTCACTGCGTTGGACTCGACAGTGGCCAATTTGCAGCAGAGCTCGGGTGCAATCGCGCAGCGTTTGTCCACACTGCAAAATACGACGCAGACTCGATAATCTGACTGTTCTTTTGTGGCGTCCGGAAACGCTGCGGCGCTTCCGCAAACTGACAATCTGGTCGGTGCTGCTACCCGGCAATGCCGCTGTGCGGGGCGACACCTCGCTATTTCCGGTCTCAACTCTTGCAAGCTCGTCCAAGTCGTCGTCAAGCGACAACTTGGCTCCTTGCACTCGCGGTCGTATACGACCGCAGGAGTGCGGCGGTGTCGCTTGCTACGAGGTCGTCCGGGCTCGGCGTCTGACTGCCCCGACAGTCGCCATCGCCGGGCAGCATCCCCGAATGTCGCAATGGCTGGATCGCAGCGGGGCCGACACTGTGCCCAAGTTCGCAAAATCGATTGAGCGTTCCATCAGGACTGCTTGAACATTGGCCTTCGCGTCAGACGGCGTTCGGAGATCGACTCCGCCGGATCGCATCCGAAAAATTGCGCCCGACCGTGCAGCAGACGTCCCGAGCAAATCATTGATTTGCGAGGGTTGAAGCGCCGCGAAGACGGCGTTCAAAGTATGCCAACGTTGAGGAGCGCAATTTTTGCGGGAGAACCGCCGGAGCGAATCCGGACGCCAAGGACGAAACGAGCTCGCCTCAAGCTTACTTCTTGGCGGGTTTGGTTTCCGGCGCCGTCTTCACACCCAGTTCGGATTTGACGATATCCTGCTCCGCACGCTTGTTCAGCACCAGGATTTCGATGCGGCGATTCGCCGGATCATACGGATCATTCATCACCGGCACAGACGATCCCATGCCGATCACACGCAGAATTTTTTCGCGCGGCACATTGTTGCGGACCAACTCGCGTCGCAGTGCATTGGCCCGGTCGCTGGAGAGTTCCCAATTGCTGTATGTGCTCTCATCCAGCCCATAAGGCACCGCATCCGTGTGTCCCGTCAGCGCAATGCGGCTGTCCACATCCGACAGTACTTTGGTCAGATCACGGATGATTTGTACCGTGTACGGTTTCAAAACGGTACGACCCGAATCAAACATCGGTCGATGCTTGTCATCGAACAGCTGGATTTTCAAACCCTCGTCCGTCACCATCAACGATATCTGGTCCTTGCTCTCCTTGAGCATTTCATCTTTTTCGATGACAGCAGTGATCTTCTGTTTCAGATCCTCCATCTTCTGCTGCTCTTTTTTCATCATCTCTTCGGTGATTTTCTGCTCCACCAATTCACGCATTTCCGCAGCGCCCGGCCCCTGCGGATTGTCCTTGAATTGCGGGCCAACTGCTTCCCTGTCGGCCTTTTCATTCTTGCTGTTGCGTTGATCCTGCTCCGCGCGTTCCTTGGGCGTTTTCAGAAAATAGTCTGAAATGCCCTGCACGTCTGACGGTTTGGGAGAAGAGAGCAGCCACATCAAAATGAAGAAGGCCATCATGGCCGTGACGAAGTCAGCGTATGCTAACTTCCACGCACCACCATGGTGTCCGCCCTCATCATCACCGCCGCCGCCTGACATGGTCTACCCCTTATTTTTTCATTGCGACAACATTGTTGCCGCCACCGCCGCCAGCATCTTTCATCAGCGACTCCAGTTCGTCGAATTTCGGACGTACCGCATTGAACAGCACCTTGCGTCCAAACTCCACAGCAACCATGGCTGAGTATCCATGCAAGCTCGCGAGCAGAATGGTTTTGACGCATTCCTGCTTCTTGATGCCTTCTGCGAATTTTGCTTCCACAATACTGCTTAGCGGCGCCGCAAAACCATATGCCAACAAGATGCCCACAAAGGTACCTACCAGCGCACGGCCGATCATCAGACCCAGTTCTGCATTCGAAACCTGACCCACCGATGACATCACCTGCACCACGCCGGTCACAGCGGCCACAATACCGAAGGCCGGCAGACCGTCACCAAGCTTGGCCAGCGCGGTGGCTGCCGCGTTGTTTTCTTTCGAATTGGCGCGCATTTCCGTATCGATCAGGTGCTCCAGTTCATGCGAATCGAGCTTGCCTGTTGTCAGCATGCGGAAATAGTCCACAATGAACGTCACAGTAGCCGTGTCTTTCATCAACTTCGGGTACTTCGTGAAAACTTTGCCATTGGCCGGGTCTTCGATTTCAGCCTCAATGCCCTTGATGCCTTCTTTTTTCATCTTGATCAGCAGTTCATACATGCAGCTGATCAGTTCCAGATAGTCGGCTTTTTTGGTGCTTTTGAACATGCCGGCAACCAGCGTCTTGCCCAGCAGTTTCATCGTGGCCAGGTTGGTGCCCACGACGAATGCGCAGACACCGCATCCCAGAATCACCAGCACTTCGAAGGGTTGCCACAGAATGGCGGGGTCTGCACCGCCGTGTGCATAACCGTAGACGATCAGCACCAGCGTCATGACCATTCCAATGATTGCTTTCATGGCAAAACCCGCTTCCGGAATTGTTAAATCTCACAGGATGATCTCCCGGATCCGCCCCAAGGAATGCCCCTCATCTAGGTAGACGGTTCATTTATCTGCAAGTTATTGAATTCGATTCATTCTTCGGTCTGTGTCGCGCGGTTGACCTACCTGCAGGAGGGGGGATGGGATTTTTCGACTGTTAAATCATGGGTTTGCAAAAAATCGTGAAATATCACCCGCCATCGGCTACCCGAAGGGGGGGTGGGGTGGGTTTTGGGGCGGGTGATGTAATCCGTTCACAGCCGAGGCACACGGGACAAAACGCCGCGGTAACCGACAAGAGGAAACATCATGAACGCACACATGACCGGCATGGAAAACGACCTGAGCAGCGAAGTTCGCGAACTGAACCTCGCTTACCTGCTGCTCGCGCAAAAGATGATTCGCAACAACCCCTTGATGGCCCAAGTGCAATTGGGTCTGCCCGAGTCGGCCATGGACAAACTGCAGAACATGTCGTTCACCCAGGCCGTGCGTGTGGCTTCGACCCCGATGGTGATGTGCTCCATGCGGTTTGACGACGAAAAATTGTGGAATGTGGCTACCGACAGCAAGCGTGATCCGAAGCTGGTGGGGCTGCATACAGCCATCCTGAGCGTTTGCCAGCCGGTAGTGAACGAATAAGCGCGAACCGACTGAAACTGAAACTGGAGAGCAACATGGAAGACGTACTGGGCAAACCGAAAAAGAGCGTGATTGATGACGCAATGGCCATTCAAAAGGCTGTTTCGCTGGTCAAGCTGGGCGCTCGGCTGCAGGTGCTTCAGTCCGAACTTCCCGGGCTCTCACGCGACCGCCTGTTGTCGGTCTACAAGGAAATCCGCGGCAGTTCGCCCCCCAAAGGTCAGTTGCCGTTCTCAACGGACTGGTTCCTGAACTGGGCACCCAACACGCACTCCAGCCTGTTCATGGGCATCATGAACCAATTGTCAGAGCGTAATCCCGGGATGGAGGCAGTAGACCTGCTGGTGGCGGGCTATACCCTGTACCTGCAGACGGTCAAGGCCATCGACAACCCCGCCATCCTGTCCATGACCCGTGCATGGCGCCTCTATCGCTTCTGTGCGGCGGGTGTGTTGACCACACACCAGTGCGAGTCGTGCAAAGCGAAATTCATCGTCGATCCGTATGATCTGAACACCGGATACCAATGCGTGTTTTGCGACATGGATACCCGTGTCGGACCGAAAGTGGATTTCGAAAAGAAAATGTACCAGGAACTGGATTGGGCAGAAGATCAGGCTGCCTGATTTTCAAGGCCGGGTGTAGAGGGCAACTACCGTTTCATCCTGGCTGATTTGACTGGGCTTGTCGGATGTCAATCGAATCTGCGATTTTTTGCGACCAATGACAGCCCATGCCATGGGCAGTTCGTCCGACACTGCGCTGCGTCCGTCTCTCCAGCCGTCTTCATAACCTTGCGTATAGTCTGCACCTGCGCCCAGCAACTGGTTTGTGGTGCGCAACCGGCGAATTTCTTCAATCAAGATCAGCGCGATGCTGGGATCCAATCCGGTCTGGGCACTCTTGGTGTTCGTGGGTTCACAGTCAGACATGCGCATCAGGCAGCGCTTGGCGTTTTTCTCGACGGTACACAGAAAATCGTCGTTGCGCAGATATTTTTTGTCGTTCATCGGGCTGCCTCCAGATTCGAGCACCAAGGTCCATGCGCTGCAGATGCGGCGCCGCGATGGCACTGATGGACTACCTGTCCAGTGTATGGTCTCCACCACCTCCCCAAATGCGGGATAACACGGGCTTTCGCCAAGCATATCCGCATCGATTGATGACAACGGTAATGAAAAAAGCACCCGCATAGGGTGCTCTTGCAAGGATTTCTGACAAACGAAGGTCAATTAACGCAAATTGGTCACCGTCTGAAGCAGGGCGTCCTGTGTCTTGATGCTCTGTGAGTTGGCCTGATAGATGCGCTGTGCGGTGATCATGGCCACCAGTTCGCTGGTCAGGTCCACGTTGGCCTCTTCAATTGCGCCGGCGCGGATGGTGCCGAATGCCGCATCTCCGACACTGGAAATGACTTCGGAACCTGCTTCCAGGGTGGCCAGAAAACCGCTGCCACCAATGGGTTGCAATCCATCGGGGTTGTTGAACTTGAACAGCGGAATGCGGGCGAGCACCTGGTTTTGACCGTTGGCATAGTTCAGTGTCAGTTGGCCATCGCCATCGACGATGAAGTTCTTGAACGCAGCTGAATCGTAGCCGTTTTGACCAAGGTTAAAAATATTGAAGTTGGATGCAAACTGCGTTACGCCGCTGAAATCAAACTCCAGTGCTTTGCTGAAGCCGACGCCAAGGCCCGCCATCTGCTGCGCAGTCACTTCAAACTGCAGGTCCTGCGTTGTGGGCAAACCCGAGGTCGGGTCGAAGTTGATCTGCCCCAGGCTGATGCTCTGGTTGGCCGCCTGCCCTGAAATGTTCGCATGCACATTCCATTGCGACTCACCGGTCTTTGCAAAATAGACCTGAGCCAGACGCTGTTCACCCAGGTCTGTGAAAATGGTCTGTGTCAGCGATGAGGTGTAGCTGTTGGGGTTGTCCTGACTGAATGGTGTGGTGGCCGAATTGATGGTCACAGCGCGTTTGTCCAGATTCACCTTGGTATTGAAGTCGGTGGTGGGCTTGGGGCTGATGGCATCTTTCACGATGCGCAGATCCGTTACTTTTTCACTGAACTTGCCGGTGTCCTTGTTCAGTTCGAGAACCTGCAGCCGTTCATTCAGTGAGTTAACTACGAATCCGTCCTTGTCCAAACCGAACTGACCATTGCGCGTGTAGATCACATTGCCTTTGTCGCTCTGCACCTTGAAGAAGCCTTCACCGTTGATCGCAAAGTCCAGCGGGTTGTTGGTCGACAGCACATTGCCCTGCGTAAACTGACGGTTGATGTCAGCTACCTGCGTGCCCGAACCGGTCGATACCTGTGCTGCAGAGTTGTAAATCTCCGAGAACCGTGCAAAGGATGCCTTGAAGCCTGCCGCATTGGCATTTGAGATATTGTTGGAAATGACTTCGAGGTTGCGCTGGCTGGCATTCAGGCCGGTCAGGCCTTGTTGAAACACACTCATGAAAAGCTCTCTGAAGGGAGTGATAACGACTGCATTACACCGCAGACCGATGTCAACAACCTCGCACAATATTCGCCAAATTTGCCTTGAATTGCGGACGAACTCGCGCGGGTCTTGCCCGTACGATGTGACATATTCAAACACCGCCCATACATGGATTGCACCGTGCAGATCGACTTGCTTCCCCATCTCGATGAAATCTACATTCGCCGCTACGACCCCGACAATGAAGGCCGTGCCTGGCCGGCCAGCGTTGTCGATGTACCCATGACCTTGCGCGTGGGTGAGTGCAATTTTTATCTTACCTGCCGGCGCGATATCGACGGTCAGTGGCTGGCATTTTGCAACCCGCGTGAACGCGCACGACTGCTTGCATCGTTTTATGCATTTCGCCCTGACCGCGCAGAGTCACTGATGAACGAAACCCTGCGCAAAGCGAGCCGCTGCATACGCGATGTGATCTCACAACTCCCTGAACCACTGACACGTCGCGATGCGCTTGAACGCATGATCCGTGAAGGTGATGTGCGCGTGCTGCTCAGCCGCAAAATGGATGTAAAAGGCTACAGCGTCAAACTGTGCTGCATGCCGACGCTGGAGATGTTGGTGGTGGTATGGTCAGAGGAACAACTGCATCTGCATGATGCACGCATCCTGTCGCATTCACAGTGGCGCATGCTGGGGCCGCGCATCGAAGCCATGCTCGATCAGCGCATGGAGCACGAACTGCGCAGCGAATTGCTGCAGGTGGTCTACCCGGTCGGATTGCCACCCTCATTGATGTTTGCATACGCAGACGAGGCATCCGCATGAACAATCCCATCCTGGTACCTGGCATGGGCAGCAATGCAGATGTCAAACCACTGCAGAAAAACCGGACAGCGACCAACGGCTCTGCGACACTGAATGGCGTGCAAAGCTGGATGGCAGAACTGTCTTCAGCGCTGAACAAATCGACCAACAGCTCCCACGGTGCATCACACGCTGCGTTTGATACACCCGACAGCCTGCTGCATGAAGAGAAGCAACGTGAAACCGCCAAGCATTCGTTAACCGATGCAGCGAGCGCAACCCATGATGTGTCGCAGCCTTTGCAAGCGGGTCACCTGACTTACTCAAATGCCCCACAGCACACAGATGCTGCAGGGCATGTATCGGGTTCTCATGGCCATGATGCCCATTCCAACGTGGCGCACCATTCCGCACTCGGCACGCCGTCACAAGCGGGCATTCACACGCTGGCCGACACGGGGCGTCACGGCATCACCACCACGGCGGGTACGCTGAGCGCAGTGGCGGCTGAAACGCATCACGCATTGACCCATGCGCAAGCCCACGGCGCAGTTCAAACAGAAGCTCAAGCCGCTGGATTGACTCCGTCCTTGTCTGCTGCACAAAACCCGCTCGCAGGCGCTGCCTCCGCACAGATGGTCGGTACCGCAGTGGATGCCAACGGAAATGCACTGCCTGCTTCACCCGCGGAAGCCCTCGCTGCGCTACTGCGCTCCGCGCAGGCCAGTGGCGATATCCGCGATGCATCGCTTCGCATCATCAAGGTAACCGACACCAGCGTTCAGGATGCACTGGCCGCATCGGGCGCCACCCGTCGCAAACTGATGGATGCACTGCAGGATATCGGCACAACGGGCTCGGTGGCGGAGCTCGCGACGACTGGCTTCATGTCATCAATTGACAGTTTGCAGCCCGGTGGCTTGTCCTTCCTGCCGGCCGACGTGGCCAGCCCGACCTTCTCCGCAGATGCGTTGACCGAAAGAGCCGTAGGTGCCATAAGTGATCTGACTGGTTTTTTAAGTCTGACTGAGCGCGCGCCCGGTGCGATGGAAGGACTGCAGGGTGCTGATGCAATGGCAGCGGTCAATGCAGATCTGGACTGGATGGCTGTGTTGGAACAACAAGCCGGACTGTCCCGGCTGCGTGAAACCGATAGCTTGCGTTTGGACTTGCAATTGCAGGACAGCCAGCGCGTTGCGCTGGAAGCATCCCTGCAGGACGGCGTGCTGACGGTCAAGCTCGGCGCGCGCGCTGATGGCAGTTTCTGGGTTCCACCTGAACAACTTGAGGCCCTGAAAGCCAGCTTGCGCATGTCCACACCCGAGGTGCAGGAGGTCGTGTTCGAACAGTCGGCAGATCTGGGTTCATCTTTGTCGGACAAGGGTTCGGACACGGCATCGGATGCCGGCAAAAGCCGCAATGAAGGTCAGCAAGACGGCGGTAGCGGGCGTCGCATGCGCGACAGTGCTGATGAGGGCAGACTCGGGATGAGCAGGGGCGCTTCTGATGCGATTGATCGGGGCGAACCTGGTTCTGTTGTGACGGACCGGCAATCCGGCCCGGGCGCTGGCGGTGTTTCGTTGAGAGCCTGATTCAGCTCAGCAGCATGCAGATGAGGGCAGCTTTCAGCGTTTCGTTCACGCCGTTGGCGGGCATGATGGCGTCGGTGCGGATGCCGCTGTCTTGGTTGAAAAGGGCTTGACCGGCAGCGCTGATATCAACCGAGAAAGCCGGCTTTTCTGCGCCGAGACCACGACCGAACAAGGCCAGTGTGGACATGGATGTGTCGACGGCGTTCATTGCGATGTTCATGGCGGCCTCTTCCTGCTGCGAAAACAAATGTGACACTTGTAGTTTCCCCCCCGTATTGGGGATTCATTCTATCGAATAAGGGGAGAAAACGCCCCCCTTTATGGGGGGGTAGTGCGCAGGTGGGGGTCAGTTGAACGGATGTTGACGGAGTTTCAGGCCCGTCGACATGTCACCGGGTGGTTTGGTTTGATGTGAATTCTTTGCAAGTTGCTGATTTAAAACAGCTAAATTTGAATATTCTGTTCAGCGCAAAATCAGGTTGCTGACTTTCCACTGTTGGGCGGACTTGTCCCATGACAGTTCCACCACGATGTTTTCCTGGGGTATTTCGTTGTTGATTTTCTGGGAATAGACCACCCGCGCAGGTGATGAGGTGCTTTGTGGCCTCATTTCCGACACGAACCTGAAGTCGAACGCTTTGACCCCGGCTTCGCCGGCTTTCATGCGGACAGCTTTGGTCAGATAGACCACCGCATCCTGGCTGGTGGGGGTGTCGATGGTCAATGCCTTGGCCTGATCGGTATCACCGGTGGTGAGTGCCGTCATGAATGCGTCAGCCACCTTGCGGGACTCTGAGGCTTCGCGGGGCGGTGCGTCACAGGCCGTCAAGCCGAGAGCCGCTGCCAGCAGAAGGGCGTTCTTGAAATGTTGCAGGCGTTTTTGCTTGGGGGCTTGGATGGGCACTTGAGAATACTCGTCAATTTTGAACAGTGTTTGTCGGGGTTAGCACGATGTACCTGCATGACAATGATCTCATCGCGATAACCCGTAGTTTACAAAATGATTGTCGGTTCAACCATTTCTCCGTTGCTCAATGCGGGCTCCAATACAACAAACCCGAGCAGCCGCGTGGGCAAACAGGCCGGTGCGGATTTTTCGTCAGCGCTGTCAGGCTTGCTTGAGAAAACCAGTGCAGCCCAGAAGAAAGCATCTGATCTGAACATTGCCCTGCAGATGGACAAGCCCGGGGTCTCCCTGGAACAGACCGTGCTGGCCATGAACGAAGCGTCGCTGCAGTTTCAGGCGCTGGTGCAGACACGCAACAAACTGGTCCAGTCCTACGACACCATCATGAACATGCAGGTCTGAGCAGGATTGGTATAAATGGACGACAACCTTTCCCGATCGCAGGCCGATACGCTGATGCAGCAGCTTGACAGACAAGTGCCTGTCAATCGCCGCGATGCGCATCGCATGGCCGATGTGCAACCCTATCAGTTTCGTCGCGAAGAAGCGACCGCGCAGCAAGCCGATGCGGATGTTCCGTTTGAGCGCCTGCATCAGACCATGCTGGCCGACATGCGCACGCTGGTGTTTGACATCACACGCCAAAAGCCAGCTGTCACGCTGACACCGCTGGGTACCCAGTCATTCCGGCAGTGGCGTGATCAGTGGCAAGAGCCTTGCCAACTGCATCATCTGAAGCTTGAGCCCTTGGGTGTGTCTGCGGTGCTGGCACTTGAAAGCACATTGGTCTGCGGCTTGGTGGATCTTATTTTTGGTGGTGACGGCTCGCCACCCAAGCGCATGCGCAGAAAAACATTTTCCCATAGTGAAGCGCAGGTGGCCGGCAAATTCACGGACCGTCTGTTGCAGACATTCAATGCTTATTGGGGCGAGATCATGCCGGTGAACTTTGTGCGCCAGCGCATGGAGGTGCAGCCGCAATTTGCCAATTTCATGCCCGACACCGAGATGATGTGCGGCTTTCGCTTCAGTCTCACGCTGGGTGCGGCCAACTGCGGCGTGAACATCCTGTTTCCGCAGGCTGCATTGACCGAGTTGCAGCAGCGTTTCGCACCAAGCGCATCCGCACAGGGGCATTCGGGGCATGAAGGCTGGGAGCACCAGATACGCCGCAAACTTGAGCATGCGCAGGTGGAAATGCAGGCAGAGCTTGCCACCATCCAGCTGACGATTGAAGAACTGCTGTCACTGCAGCGCGGCGACATCATTCCGATTGCTGCACCCACTGCGCTGACAGTACGCATCGGTGAGAAGCCTGTCTTTGCATGCGGTTTCGGCATCAGCCAGGGGCGTCATGCCGTTCGTGTGGAACAGCGCCTGGCGGGTCTGTCGGAGTGGATGGAGCAAGGCAACAGTGAAGGTAATAGCCAGACAGCGACCGCGGCCGTGATGCCGTCGCTTTCGAATACAGGAGAGATGCAGTGAGTGATTCATTTCAGGGTAGCGTGACAGAACAATCCGCAGAACAGATGTCGGCTCAGCCCGGCGCGTGGCAGGAAGCGCTGGAACAACACCAAGGCATGCCGCAATCGCAGCAGCCCACCGTGCGTCCGCATGTGTTCAATGAACTGAGCAATCAGCCCCGCGCTGCGGTGCCCAGTGATATTGACATGATCATGGACATTCCGGTGGGTGTGACGGTTGAGTTGGGACGTGCCAGGATTTCCATCCGCGAATTGCTCAGCATTGCACCCGGATCCGTGGTGGAGCTTGATTCGATGGCGGGAACGCCGCTGAACATGCTGGTCAATGGATGCTTGATCGCGCGTGGTGAGGTGGTGGTGGTCGATGACCGTTTCGGCATTCGCCTGGTCGATATCACATCACCCAATGAGCGCCTGCGCAAATTGCGCAGCTTATCATCGCACTACAGAGCGGAGCTGCTGATGTCCGAATCATCCGATATCGAACGCGAATTACCTGCGTCCGAACAGAAGATACGAAAGGCGCGGGAGGAAGGTAACGTTCCGAGGTCGCGTGAGTTGTCCAGTGGCGTCCTGCTCTTGGGCATCGTGGTTTTTTTCATCGGCTTCGGTGGTCATTTTTCAGCAGCGCTCACCCAGATGATGCAGTCATCATTCTCGCTGTCGGCCGCACAACTGCAGGAAGAGGGCCTGATGACGCGCAGGCTTTTGTCCATCATGATCGACGGCCTGTTGCTGTTGAGCCCTGTCATGGCTGCTGCGGTGTTTTTTGCAGTCGCATCACCGGGGGCCATCGGCGGGTTCAACTATTCCGCCAAGCAGTACGAGTTCAAGTTTTCCCGGCTCAATCCGATTTCGGGGCTGGCCAAACTGTTCACGGCCAACGCAGCATTTGAATTGTTCAAGTCCATCATCAAGGTGGTGGTCATCGGCGCCATCGGCTGGAAACTGCTGTCTTCCCACTTGACGATGTACCCGGCCATGATCGGTCTGAGCATTGACGAGGGCATCGGCATGGCCGGTCAGCGAGCCGTGTGGGACGCGGTGTTCATGTCACTGGCATTTTTTGTCATTGTGTCCATCGATGCGCCTTACCAGTTGTGGAAGTACTACCACGACCTGCGCATGAGCCTGCAGGAAGTGAAGGACGAAGCCAAGGAGTCCGAAGGCGACCCCATGCTCAAGGGACGCATCCGCCAGTTGCAGCGTGAACGGGCCCGCAGCCGCATGATGGCCAAGGTGGCCAAGGCCGATGTGGTGGTCACCAACCCCACGCACTATTCGGTGGCACTTTCTTACAGCGAAGGTCTTGGACGCGCACCGGTGGTGGTGGCCAAGGGCGCTGGTGAAGTGGCGCTGAAGATACGGGAACTGGCCAAAGAAAACAACGTACCCATGATGGAAATGCCGCCCCTGGCGCGTGCCTTGTATGCACATGTGGAACTCGACCATGAGATTCCGTCCACGCTGTTTACGGCGGTGGCCAAACTGCTGGCCTACATCATGACCATGAAAAACGGTTCGATCGATGCAACGCTGTTCCCGCAGGTCGACGATATTCCGCAGGGGATGGACCCCGGGCCCGGTGCAGCCTGATATGTCCTGTTTTTCACTGATTTCTTTTATTCACGTCAGCCGTGAGTTCATTACACTGACAGGTATTGAGGAGTATGCAGCATGTTCGGAGTCAGAGCCTATGCCAAAGTCAGCATCGAGTCGCAGGTCAATGCGGCCTCACCGCACCAGCTCATTGTGATGCTGTATGACGGTTTGCTCGAGTCCATGCGCTTTGCGCTGGCGCACATGCGGGGCAACAATCCGCTGAAAAAGGGCGAGGAAATCAGCCGCGCACTGCGCATTTTGCAAGAGGGGCTTATCCCGGCGCTTGATTTCGAAAAGGGTGGGGATATTTCCACCCAATTGATGGGCATTTATGAATATGTCAGCCAGCATATGGTGATCGCATCCGCACGCAATGATGAAGAGAAACTTCAGGTGTGCATCGGTATGGTCGAAAACATCCGCGAAGCGTGGATGGCCATTGGCGGTCAGGTCACATCATGAGTCTGGTATTCTCATTTGATCCCGATGCCGATCACGTCTTGCGATTGTATGCAAGGCTTGCCGCGGTATCATCCCGCATTCTGGAATGCGCCCAAGCGGGAGATTGGGATGCAGTGGCCGATGCGCAATGCGAGTTGGTCGAGGTGACCGGTTTGATGGCGCGCGTGGAAGAGGTTGCGGGCGAGTTGGATGACCTGCAAAAGACATCACGCATTTTGTATTTGACCCAGGCACTGGAAGACCAGCGCGAAGCTACCGAATGTCTTGCGCAGCAGTCAGCCGTGTTCAAGCGCGAGGCAGCCAGCCTGCGCACTGCCAAGCGATTGCAGGAGATGGTGGATCTGTCCGAGTGATACCGTCTTTGCACCTTGGGTGCATACCACTCGGTCACTCGGTCACTCGGTCACTTGCCCCGAATCCCCGCGCAAATGCGTTCGCTCCCCGTAAGAGGGACGACCTGATACCCCTCGGTTTTTACTGCTTTCTCCCCCCTGAAAACGCCAGCCAGTCGCCACAATATCGATAACAGAACAACCGATGTGTGGCAGCTATGGCAGACGTACAGGTCTTGAACAACGGCGCAGCAGTCGCAACAGGCGGCGCGGGCCTCAATCCGCAGCAATTCATCCGCACCTTCAATGCGATGCCCGCCGGCCGCAAGCTCGGCTTGCTGGGCATGATCGCCATGGTGCTCACTGGCGTGATCGCCGCATTTTTCCTCTCCACCCAGCCGGTCTACAAACCGCTGTTCGCCGGTTTGGCCGATGAGGATGCCGGTGCGGTTACTGCGGCACTGACGCAGATGAACGTGCCTTACCGCATCAGCGATTCAGGCAATGCCATTCTGGTGCCTGCTGAGTTCGTGCATGAAGCCCGCCTGAAAATGGCCACACAAGGCCTGCCCAAAGGTCGCATCGCCGGTTTTGAAATTCTGGATGGCCAGAAAATGGGCGTGACCCAGTTTCAGGAACAGGTGAACTACCAGCGCGCACTCGAGGGTGAACTGGTACGTTCCATCCAGTCGCTCGGTGCTGTCAAGGGTGCGCGTGTCCACCTTGCCATTCCCAAGCCTTCCGTCTTTTTGCGCGACCAGAACAAGCCGACCGCCAGCGTGGTGGTCAATCTGTACCCCGGTCGTGCGCTGGAGCGTCAACAGATTCAGGGTATCGTGCATCTGGTGTCCAGCAGCGTTCCTGAACTGAGCGCACGCAATGTCAGCATCGTGGATCAGAACGGCAATCTGCTCACCACCGATAGCACGGTGGATGAGGTGTCCGGTCTCGGCAATGCAGCGCTGCAGTATCAGCAGTCACTGGAGCAGTTGTACATGCGCCGCGTGATGGACATGCTCGTGCCGGTGTACGGTGCAGACAACGTGCGTGCAACGGTCACGGCCGATCTCGACTTTTCACGGGTGGAGCGTTCGGAAGAAACCTTCCGCCCCAACACTGATCTCACCAGAGCTGCCATCCGCAGTGAACAGATCAGCGAGAACCGTGAAGCCGATGGTGCCAATCCCTCAGGCATTCCCGGCATGACCAGCAACACGCCACCCGGCGGCGCGCAGGCTCCCATCGGCGGTGCACGCCCCGGCACGGAAGCCCCCGGTGCGGTCAATGCGCGCGCCTCCCGTCGCGATGCCACCACCAACTATGAGCTGGATCGCGCCACCACCACAACCCGTCCGCAAGTCGGTGCGCTGCGTCGTCTCTCGGTAGCGGTTCTGATCAATGACCGCGCCGTCATGGGCGAGACCGCAGATGGTAAGTCCCTGCCGCTGACGCAGGATGAAATCAACAAGGTCTCCTCGCTGGTACGCGAAGCAATTGGCTACAGCGAACAGCGCGGCGACAAGGTCAATGTGGTCAACCAGTCTTTCAACGTCAAGTCTGGCGAAGCACCGGAGGCACTTGACCAGAAAGCGGCCATTATGGATCTGGCCCGTTCGCTGGCCACACCCTTGATCGCTGGTCTGGTTGCCATTGCGCTGATTTTCGGTGTGATGCGCCCCATGCTCAAGGCGCAGGAACGCAAGCTGGCGCAGGCTTCTGACGCTTCAGCGCAAGCGGGTGCGGACGGCAGTGATGCCGCAAACGGTGCCAACGCCGCAGCAGGCAATGATCCGCTGCTGGCGGGGCAGGGTGCCGCTGCAACACCGGCCCTGCCTACCCCAGGTACGGAGGATGATGGTGTGTCGGTTGAGTTGGTCAGCGGTGGTCAGGATGGTCCCGTGCTGCGTACCGCAATCGGCGAGCAGCGTCAGGTGGAAGAAGTACGCCGCCTGGCCCGTGAGAATCCGCAACTGGTGGCCAATATCGTGGCCTCATGGATGGAGATGGATGCATGAGTACCGAACTGCAATTGAATGGTGTGGACAAGAGCGCAATCCTGCTGTTGTCCCTGGGTGAAGAAGATGCAGCCAGCGTGATGCGCTACCTGTCGCCCGAGACGCTGCAGCAACTGGGCTTGCGCATGGCGCAGATGCGTTCCATCAGCAATGAGAGCGTCACGCATGTGGGCCGCGACATGGTTCGTCAGGCCGCACAGCGCGGTACAGTGGGTCTGGATACCGAATCGTATGTACGCAATGCGCTGAACAAGGCACTGGGCGAAGAGCAGGCCGAACCCATGGTCAACCGCATCCTTAGCGGTGACGAACTGCAGCGCCTGAAGGTGATGGCGCCGCCCCAGATCGCCAAGCTGATTGAAGATGAGCATCCGCAGGTGGTGGCGACCATTCTGGTACGTCTGGACCGCGACCAGGCCGCTACTGTGCTGAAGCACTTTCCGGCGGAAGTGCGTGACGAAGTGATTGTCCGCATTGCTAACCTGAACGATGTCAAACCCATGGCCATCAAGGAACTGAACGAAGCGCTGGGCAAGATCCTGTCGCGTACTGACACGCAGACAGAGCCGGAAGGCGGTGCCAAGACAGCAGCAGAGATCCTGAAGTTCATCGGCTCTGCAACAGAGCGCGAGGTGTTCGAATCCATCTCCGCACTGGACAGCGATCTGTCACAGCGCATCAGGAGCGAGATGTTTGTGTTCGATAACCTCATGGATCTGGACGAACGCAGCCTGCAGACATTGCTGGGCGAGATTCCAAGCGATGTGCTGGTGGTTGCCATGAAGGGTTCTCCGGAAAGCCTGCGTGAGCGCATCTTCGAAAACATGTCCTCCCGCGCGGCCGCTGCTGCTCGCGAAGAACTTGAAGGCCTGCCGCCCACCAAGCTGTCTACGGTTGAGAAGGCTCAGAAAGACGTGCTGAAGATTGTGCAGCGTTTGGCCGAAAGCGGTGATGTGATCATCAACAAGGGCGGTGGGGAAGCCTATGTCTGATCGCATCATCCGCGCTGCATCGGTTCGCCAGGTTCAAGCATGGCAGCCGCAGGCCCTGTCCGGCAGTGCAGTCGCGACGTCCTCACCTCGTGTATTTTCTGCCGAGGCATTTGCCAGTACGGGTAACCGTGCACAGGTCAAAGCGCATACGGGCCATCGACCATCGGTAACATCACCGGTCGATGCAGTCTCGCTGTTCACGCCTGAGCAGGAAGACCAGATTCGCCAAGCGCTGGAAGAGGCACACGCACGCGGCATTGAAGCAGGCACCCGGCAAGGTTTTGAACAGGGTTTCGCACAGGCGCTTGAACAGGCCGAAGCTGCATTTGCAGATCAGCAACAGCAGGGCGCGCAGACACACGGCGATGAATTGTCCGCTGCCTTGCAATCGGCATTGGAGCAAACCCAAGCACAGCATGAACTACTGAGCGCGCAGTTGCCCGAGTGGATTACGCAGATGGCACTGGCAGTGGCACGTCAGGTGGTTGGAGAGTCCGCATTGAAAAACCCGGCAGACATTGCAGGTCGTATCACTGCTGCAGTGGAAAACGTTCAGGAAAACCTGCGCGGCAATCTCCAACTGGTCATGCATCCGGATACGCACAGGCAGTTGGCCGCGTTGAAGTCATCCGGCGTTGAGTCGCTGCTCAAGAGCGTTCGTGAAGACAGCAACATGGCGCCCGGAGGCTTTGTGTTGCGCACGTCGCACGGTGAAGAAAACCATTCGCTGGAAGCCCGCTGGAAGCGCGCTGTTGAGACATTCACCAGTGATGTGAAGCATCAGCGATTCATATAGGGTTCAGATCATACCGGGTGCAACGTCGCACCCTGATGAATTTTGAAAATACATCAGCAAAAACTGATATATCAGTAAAAACCGATACATACAGCGCCATGCATAAGCCCGATAAGCCACTCGCCAACAACATCCACGATTGGGTGTCCCATGTCACGCAACGCGTTACATTGGCCGACGACCGTGCATGGCAGGGCAAGGTGATCCGTGTATCGGGACTTGTGATGGAAGCCACCGGCACCCACGCACCAGTGGGCACAGCCTGTCTGGTCGAGCAGTCCGACAATCACTTCATTGAAGCAGAGGTTGTGGGTTTTGGTGATGGCTGTACCTTCCTCATGCCCATGGGAGACGTGGCGGGCATTCGCCCCGGCGCAAAGGTATTGCCACAGGCGCTGGAATGGTCTGACATCAAACCCGGTCAGGCGCCTGCGCACTTTTCGCGTGAAGAAATGATGGTGCGCCACCTGCCCGTCGGTGACGGCATGCTGGGCCGCGTGGTTGATGCCAACGGTCGTCCGCTTGATGGTTTGGGTGTGCTCAATTTCGAACGCAAGGCGCCGCTGTCTGCGCCGCCCCTGAACCCCATCCGTCGCAAGCCCGTGCGTGAATCGATGGATGTTGGTGTACGCGCCATCAATGCGTTGCTCACGGTTGGCAAGGGCCAACGTCTGGGCTTGTTCGCCGGTTCGGGTGTGGGCAAGTCGGTGCTGCTGGGCATGATGGCCAAGTATTCGAAAGCGGACCGCATCGTGGTGGGTTTGATCGGTGAGCGTGGCCGTGAAGTCAAGGAATTCATCGAAGACATCTTGGGTGAAGAGGGTCTGAAGCGTTCTGTGGTGGTGGCTGCACCGGCAGACTGCTCACCGTTGCTGCGCATGCAGGGTGCTACCTACGCCACCACGTTGGCTGAACATTTTCGGGATCAGGGCCATGACGTACTGCTGATCATCCCAGGAATTCAAATCCTGAATATCTTGTTGATCCAAATTACAAGTAGATAAATTTTATTGCTAATAGATTATCACAACTATATTCTTCAGCTCTAACTTAATAGTATGGCAATATATGATGATAAACATGTAAGCAATGAACAATCCATTAGCAGGGCGAATTGTTGAAGTTAAAATTGTATGTATCAAAACTTTTTAAAAGTTTGCATTTTTTGACAAATGAAGAAGTGTCAATTTTTGAAAGATAAAGGATAGAATTTTTAATGTCAAAAAAGTTTTT